>CAMQTN010000218.1 GCA_947037115.1 uncultured Lachnospiraceae bacterium | reverse complement strand
CCGTGAACAAAGTAAGCGGTGGAGGGACGGGCTGTAGTCAGGAACAGAAACAAAATCATAATCAATAAACACGCATAGGTTCGAGTAGGACTAAGAAAGGCGAAAATCCAAACGAAAGTGAGGACTAGTAACCGACTATGGCAACAGGAAAGGCACAAAAGAAAGATAAGTTAAGGCACGCCGAGTATTATGACTTTCAGGAAATTCAAGATAAGCTGTACGCCGACAGCAGTAAGGGTAAAGTTTTCAAACATCTGGTTGAAATCATTGCATTGCCCGAAAATATACGGCTGGCATACCGCAACATCAAGAAAAATCATGGGAGCATGACACCCGGCACAGATGGAAAAACAATTACAGAATTAGCAACACTCTCTGATGAACAGCTAATTTCTTCCGTACAGCACAAGTTAGACTGGTACGTTCCGCAAAGTGTCCGGCGGGTAGAGATTCCGAAAGGAAATGACCCAACAAAGAAACGCCCGCTTGGAATACCGACAATTATGGACAGGCTGATACAACAGTGCGTATTGCAGGTCATGGAGCCGATATGTGAGGCTAAATTCCACGACCATAGCTATGGATTCCGCCCTAACAGGAACCAACAGCACGCAATCGCTCAGGTTCATAAGGATATGCAGAGAAGCAATCTCCACTATGTCGTAGATATAGACATCAAGGGGTTCTTCGACAACGTGAACCACGGAAAACTGCTGAAACAGCTCTGGACAATGGGAATCCATGACAAAAAGCTGCTCTGTATCCTATCCGCTATGTTAAAAGCGGAGGTGGCCGGGATTGGATTCCCGGAAGTCGGGACGCCGCAGGGCGGTATTATCTCGCCCCTGCTCTCCAATGTAGTTCTGAATGAATTAGATTGGTGGCTTGCGAGTCAATGGGAAGAAATACCGACAGAGTTCCCGTATAAGGAAACAGTCAATCCGAATGGAAGCGTGAGTAAAAGCCATAAGTTTTCCGCACTGCGGAGGACAAAACTGAAAGAAGTTACCTGCGTCCGATATGCTGATGATTTTAAGATATTTACAAACAGCTATCAAAATGCAGTGAAGCTATTCCACGCAACCAAAAGCTGGCTCCATGAAAGGCTCGCTCTTGAAATCAGCCCTGAAAAATCGAAGGTGATTAACCTGAAAGAGCAGTATTCAGAGTTTCTCGGTTTCAAGCTAAAGGTTATCCCCCGTGGGAAACGGAGCGATGGACGCACCAAATATGTAGTGGAGAGCCATATCAGAGAGAAATCTATCGCGAAAATAAAACCAAACTTAAAACGGCTGATTTACGACATTGAGTTCCCGTCACAAGGCAAGCGTACTGAATATCAGGCGATTTGCCGCTACAACGTTTATGTAATGGGAATCCATGACTACTATCAATTAGCCACAAAGGTCTGCGACGACCTTACGCCATTCGCCTTATCTGTCCACAAGAGCCTGCGGGCAAGACTGAAAGAACGGGTTAAAACTGCAAAACAGGTCAGGAAAAGGAAACTTCCGTGTGAAGTCCCAAAAGTTATCAGGGAACGGTATGGGAAGAGCAAACAGCTCCGATATGTAGCCGGACACGCAGTTGTCCCGGTAGGTTACATACGGCACAAGCCCCCAAAGTCCATGAACCGCAAAATCAATTCTTATACGCCCGAGGGCAGAGCCGAAATCCATAAGAATCTGGACAGAATCGATATGACGGTTCTTCATTACCTGATGAGGAACCCGGTTCTATACCGTACTATCGAATACAACGATAACAGGCTTTCACTATATTCGGCCCAAATGGGAAAATGTGCCGTATCTGGCAAAGTGCTTTCTATTGGCGATATTCATTGCCATCACAAAGTGCCACGGTATTTAGGCGGCAAGGACAACTATCAAAATCTGGTGTTGGTATGTGAAGATGTACATCATCTGATTCATGCCACAAACCCTGATATTATCAGAAAGTATATGGAAATCCTCAACCTTGACCAAAAGCAGAAAGAAAAACTCAATAAGTTAAGAAGCCTTGTCCACGTTGAGAGTTATTGAGATGAAATAAAATCTGTTCCTGATGGCAAGCCGGGTGAGCTGAAAGGTTCACGCCCGGTTTAGGGCGGGGGAAAATCCGGAGATAACATCAAAGGATTACCTATCGCTATTCAAGGAGCTGCGTGACCTTATGGAGTATGACGATCTGGAGCTTGACACTCTTGGAGAGAAAAAAACAGCTTTATTCGTCATTATTTCAGATACAGATTCGACATTTAATTTCGTGGTGTCAATCATGTATTCACAGCTCTTTAATCTACTTTGTGATAAGGCAGATGATGTCTATAACGGCAGGCTCCCAGTTCATGTGAGGATGCTGTTGGACGAGTTTGCAAATATCGGACAGATACCACAGTTTGAGAAGCTGATTGCTACAATTCGTAGCCGTGAAATATCAGCTTCTATTATTTTGCAGTCAAAGTCCCAGCTAAAGGCAATTTACAAGGACAACGCTGACA
>CAMQTN010000217.1 GCA_947037115.1 uncultured Lachnospiraceae bacterium | reverse complement strand
GCCTTCCAATGGAAGCTGTATTCTAAGCCCTTGATAGGTGATTTCCATTCCTTTTTACCTCCGTAGTTTTGTTTTTGTTTCTTTAATCGCAATACTTCATTCTAGGACTTTGCACTATGCTGCAAAGTCCGTAAGGAATCGCAGCGATTGAGATGTATCAAGCCACCACGAAGTGGTTTTGCATAGCTTGATGCGTTACAATTCAACTTGTTGAATTGTAACCCTTAGTCTGGCTGTCCGGAAAAAAGGATTGTAATGCATCCGCCGTGATTGCACATAATACTGCACCGGCGCAGAAGGACAGACTCTCCATTAACTGTTACTTTTTTATGCCCTAATTTCCACTCAGGATTTGGAGGAAATTCTGGTCTGCACTCTCCGACACACATCTGCATCAGGCTTTCATCTACATTGACCTCTTTGTCATCAACAAAAAAATCAATAACGCTGTCCATAAATTTTCCAAAACCGCTTCTTCCTTCTTTTTTCTTTTCAATAGCGTCCTGTGCTGCATGAACAGCATTTTCTGCCGCTTCTTTTACACTTGGGTTTTCCTGGCTGAAACAGCCGCCAAAATTAATTATATTCGTATCTGGTATCCAGTCTTTTATCGTCATCTGCGGAATTTGACGGGTTTTTACCCCATGCGTATTCCCTAACGTTAGGTAACTCTCCCGCATACCGCATTTGCACTCTATACGCGCACAGTGCACAACATATGTCGTGTCAAGTAAGCGGGTTGCACGCAGATTCTTTTTCTTTTTTTCCACTGCATCCGCTGCATCCTGTGCAGCCTTTGCAGCCTCCTGCTCTGCCGCAACAGCCGCTTCCTGTGCAGCCTTTGCGGCTTCTAGTGCTTCTTTTGCGGCTTCCTTTTTATCGTAGTTTTCTTCCGGCGCGTCCCCAAACGTATAGTTCTCCAATGCATCATAATATGCCTGTTCTGCCGCTGCTAAATGATTGGCTGCCGCTTCTTTCGCTGCTGTTGCTTCGGCAAATTTCATATTTGCCTCTCCTTGTGTACGCTCTAGTTCTGTTAAACTTGCATCGTTCATTTTTACACCTCTCTGTACATTTTTGTGCACATATCAATCAATATTTAAAAGTTTATACTCCCTGTATGCTCTGCACGCGTACCAATGTCATTTATACTCATGAGCGATTCGATTTTCCTTTCTGCACAGCACGTATTGCCCGCTTATGCAATATGAACTGTGCAGAAAGTGGAAAATCTTAACGGTCGTCAGTATACCTACTCTATTTCCACTTCCTCAAAACGGATTCCAATCGGTTTCCGCCTGAGAATGCTTTCCACCAGTGCCAGACTTGCAACAGGATCTTTTCTCTGTGCCCCGTTTACAAAGAAAAGATTATGTCTTTTGATTTTCGTACCGTCCAGAACCAGCCGTTTCACGCTTCCATTTGGGTAATATTCCGTCTGGCTTCCAACTGCGTCAATCTGTTCCATAAGTGTCTGTACATATCGGAACTGCTGTGCGCTTTCCTTATGAATAAGAACAACTTCCTTAAAGATAATATCTGGTTCATAAGCATCTATAATATCCTGAAATCGCTGTGAAAACATGGTAACAGGACGCTGTAAAAAATCCCACTTTGCTTCCTTCCCATTCCCTAACAGATACAGCACAACCGAATTATTCAGCCGTTCCGCATCCTCCTTTGTAAACACATGGCTTCCGCCTGTAATATCAAAATCCCGATAGGAAATGGCACAGGGCAGGCTGATATCCTGTTTCATAAAAAAATACCTCATGCTGATACCCCCTCTCTGTCTATACGAATTACTTGAAGCTGTTCGACACTTATGGATAAGAACGGAACACTTCTCTCTGGAAATGTTGCGGCAGTAAGCTCTGCTTTATCAAAAGAAGTATGTTCAAAACTGCATCCTCTAAAATCTGCGCCGCACAGGTTACACCCTGCAAAGGTACAGTCTGTAAAACTGCACTTAATAAAGCGGCTTCCTTCCATGTTGCAGTCCTGAAATTTTATATTTTTAATGGTGCTTTCTTCAAATGTAATAAACCGCAGATCGAGTTCTTTTAGTTCATTTTCTTCATACGTTCCCTTGTACCAATAGCTGAATATCATTTTATCTGGTTTATGTTTTGCTTTGGCAAGCTCACTGTACCAGACAATCTCCTCTTTTTCTGTGCGGTCTGTCTGAATCAGATACTCTGTCTGGTCACGATACTGCCCCCATTTTAAAAGCCAATAAGGAGAAAGCACTACATTGCTGAAAATCCCCTTTGTTTCCCAATCCCGCAGACGGTAGCGCAGTATATAACTGACAGTTGTGTCATAATAAGGAAGCTGATCAAAAATAATGTTTTGTATATCATAACAATTCACAGCGCCCCCAAACCCTTCGCCTGCATCTTTTAAATCCGACCACAGTTCCATTAAAGGCTCAAATAAATCGCCTGCCTCCACATATATAGTAAACGCATTTTGTATTTGCGTTTTGACTTTTTGTATCTGCTGTGTATTCAATTAGATTTGGATGCAAAACGCAAAGGTATAATTCGTTTACTATAC
>CAMQTN010000216.1 GCA_947037115.1 uncultured Lachnospiraceae bacterium | reverse complement strand
TTATCCTGTCTTCCATCAGGGATTGTGTTACCATCTCAAAAATCTCATTGTCCATGGAAAAATCAGACAGCAATGTAAAATCCAGTTATTTTGAGTACAGTAATGTGAGGATAATCATATCAGAGCATTTTCCCGATAATGGAAAGACATTAGAAAACCTTATGGAGAACCTCATAATCCACGAAGCAAAACAGCATGAAAAACAAGAAGTTTCATAGCTAAATTTATAAAAAGAACCGTTGAGAAACACCCACGAAAATGATATACTTGTTTTAGTCGTGAATACGATTTGCAGGTATTGTAAGCGTGGGTTGTTTCATGAAAGGAGATTATATGAAACAGCCAAATATCAATACAGCAATTTATATGCGGTTAAGCCGCGATGATGAGAATTACGGCGACAGCGTGAGCATTGAAACGCAGAGAACCATTTTGACACAGTTTGCAAGGGAAAACGGATTCCATGTGATTGACGAGTACGTGGACGACGGATGGAGCGGGACAAATTTCGAACGTCCCTCATTCCAGAAAATGATGGACGACATTGACTCCGGCAGAGTCAACTGCATTATCACAAAGGATTTATCCCGTTTCGGCAGGGAACACGTTATGATGGACTATTATCTGGAATATTATTTTCCTGAAAAGAAAGTCCGCTACATAGCGGTTTCCGACGGTGAGGACACAGAAAAGGGATTGAGTGACTTTGTTCCGTTTAAAAACCTGTTTAATGAATGGTTTGCCAAAGACACCAGCCGCAAAATAAAGACCTCCATGAATGCCAAATTCCGCGCAGGCGAACATACCTGTGCATATGCCCCGATAGGCTACAAAAAGAACCCTGATGTAAAAAACAAACTGATGATTGACGAGGAAACAAGGTGGATTGTGGAAAAGATTTTTGAGCTTGCTCTCCTTGGCAACGGCGCTTCAAAAATCATGAAACTTCTTATAGCAGATAAAGTCCCGACCCCCAGCTACCTTAATTATAAACGGTTTGGCACATTTTCAAACATCTATGCAGATGCGCCGGAAGAAAAGGCATGGGAATGGAACATCGGTCAGGTAAAGAGTATCTTAAAAGACGAAACCTATATCGGCAATTCCGTCCATTACAGGCAGACAAAGGCATCTTTTAAAAGTAAACGCCGCGTGTACAGGGACAGAAGCGAATGGCTGACGGTTGAGGGGACGCATGAACCGATCATATCAAAATCGGATTTCGACAATGTGCAGGGACAACTGGCGTCAAGGCGCAGGGAGAAAAAGGACTTTACAACACAGGTATTCGCAGGGCTGCTAAAATGCTCCGGCTGTGGTTGGGCGCTGACTTATGCTACCCATAAACGGAAAGATGGAACATACGGCTACTATAAGTGCGGCAAATACAGTATGTACGGAAAAGGATACTGCAGCAACCACCATATACATTATGACACACTCTATGCATATGTCCTGTCAAGATTGCAGTACTGGTCAAAGCAGGCTCATACGGACGAAGAAAAACTGTTGAAGAAGCTGCTGAACGCAGGCGACAGGGAGTCCGGCGCTATCCGTAAAAAACAGGAAAATGACCTGAAACGCGCGGAAAAACGAAGGGCAGAATTAGATAATTTATTCACAAGGCTGTATGAGGACTGGGTGGCAGGACGTATTACAGAATACAATTTCAATATGCTCTCTGCAAAGTATCAGGACGAACAGGCACAGCTTGATGAACAGCTTAACGGATTAAAGGCTAAGCTGAACGAAATAAGGCAGACTTCCACTGATGCGGAAAAATGGATTTCTTATATCAGAGAAACTGCTTATCCTACAGAGCTGACAGCCCCACTCCTAAACACACTGATTGAAAAGATAGTCGTCCATGATGCGGTCAAAATGGAAGATGGCACAAAGGAACAGGAAATTGAGATATACTACCGTTTTATCGGCAAAATCGAGTGATGCATCAAGTTTTTTATTAACAGTGTCTTTAAGTGTGTGAAACAGACATTGACTATTCAGACCTGCGGGAATACAACTACACGCTCGGAAAAATCAGCGGCAACTTAAACCAGATCGCCAAGCGAATGAACGCCACAGGCAACGTCTATAAAGCCGATGTGGAGGAAGTGAAAAAGCTGATGAAACAGGTGTGGGATACACAAAAATCCATGCTCTCAAAACAGCCCACCATGAAGCAGTAAGCCCAAACGGAATCCCCCTCCAGAATCAAAATTGTTCCAGCCAGATTTTGCACACAAATACGCAACAGATAAACTGTAATAAAAGCCAAAATCAGACAAATTTCGCACCATTAAAAAAGGTGTACCGCAGTGAAGTTTATTTCTTCCTTGCGGTACACCTTTATGTGTGCAATTATTCTTTATTTTTTGTCTTTGGTGTGTATACAGTTTTTGCTTTTTTCTAATCATATCTTTTCCCTTACTGATAGTCTATAAAAAAGAATGGCAGTTTTACATTCAAATAAAACCGCCATTCTTAAGCTCATGCGCTATATATTTTTCATAAAATTACCGTCAGCGTTTGCTTTGAATATTTATAACTGTCTCTTATACACATCTCCGAGCCCACGAGACTAGCGCTCATC
>CAMQTN010000215.1 GCA_947037115.1 uncultured Lachnospiraceae bacterium | reverse complement strand
CTTAACTCATCCAGCGCAAATTCATCCAAAGACAGATCTTCCATGCCGTCTGGTGTACTGCCGCCCTGCTCTGTCTCATCCGTCGCCAAATCATCCATGCTTAACTCATCTATAGCAAAATCATCCGAAAAATCTGAGCCGGCGGTATCGGCATCATGTTCGTTCATGAAGGCGAGCATAGCCTCCATATCCTCCGCCGAATCCTGCGCTTCTTCTTCCCCACCGCCGAGAGTTCCCATAGATACCAGCATTTCCTCGATCTCGTCCGGAGACATTGCCTTTCCGCCATCTGCAGTCTTTCCCTCTGCCAGGGATGCCTGAACCTCATCGGCCGCAGACTTTTCTTCCTCCTCAGATTTTCCTCCACTCAATATGGAATCCAATAAACTGTCTAAATATTCTTCGCTTGAACTCATAATTTCTCCCCATTCAGAGAATCGCCCACGATTCTCATGGAGTTAATCCCATCAGGATCCACTCCGTTTTATTTTCTATGTCACACTACCTCACATTTTATCACAAATTATTCTATTTAACAAATCCCTTTCTGCAATCTATGTACTGTAATTTTCAAATGATAAGAGAAAATCAATCGGATTTTCTGCAATTCCGCTGCTTCTGTCCGCTATCTCCTCTCCCGCCTGATAAAGCTGCGGGTGTACCCGGTAGAGGAAAGCCTTTTTGTTATAGTAAACAACCTTTTCAAAAGGAAACCGTATTATTCCGGGATAGGCCATCCCTGCACCCAGCTCCAGCAGACACAGCTTTTTATTTACCGTGCCCTGCAGCCATTTTGTATAGCTGCCCCATTGTTCCAAATAGCCTTCTTCCGCATACTTTTCCACGCCAAGCTGGTTAAACCGAAGCTTCTCGCCACAAAGACTACAGACCGGCTCCTCCAATGCCGAAAGAGGTAATTCGCCTCTGTAGTACCGAAGCACCGCTTCATAGCTCTCCTTCGGCATATCTGACAGTTCGCCTGCACAATTTTTGGCACACTGCATCATGCGAAACCCGCCACAGGGAGACACCAGTTTTGCAGCATCGAAGCCTGCACCATACAAATAATCATCCATACAGAGCGAAACAATGAAATAATTCTTTCCTTCCAGCATTTCCCTCAGTATGTGATACGCTTTATCCCATCTTTCTTCCCGTCCGCGGCACAGTATCATCTTCTGCAAAAAAGGCGCGATCCAGATATACCGCTCATCGTTCCCCGTTTCTTCCTCGATCTCCCGATACCGTTCATCCTGCAAAAGCGCATTCCAATCATACTGACATTCTTCTCCAAGTCCCACAAGGACAAGATCCGCATCCTGTATCTTCTCTTTCAGTTTTTGCAATTTCGCGTCCATCTTAACTGTTTCCTATAGATATATTCCATATATGATCCTGTGCATAAACAAGGCCGGGAGTCTCCCGGCCTTTCCTTTTTATCTATCCTGCCCGATTAATTATTGTCCAGGACCAACTCGTCTACCACACGCACTAAGTTACCGATTTCCGGTTTGGAAAGCTGCGCATTCGCTCCAAGCGCCTCTCCCTTTCTCTTCATATCATCATTTACCAAAGATGAAAAGATAACGATAGGAATATCCTTCGTCGAATCATCCGACTTCACCAGCTTTGTGAGCCTGTGGCCATCCATAAGCGGCATCTCGATGTCAGTGATGATACATTGTACATGTTCCTTAAGTGTACCCTCCTTCTTGCACTCCTGAATCACATCATAAGCCTGCTGTCCATTCTCTGTGTGAATCAGATTCACATATCCCGCCTTATGTAAGGAGTCCACGATCAGCTTATTAAGAAGAGGTGAATCCTCGGCAATCAGAATAGGCACATCAATCCTGTGTCTCTCACCCAACTCCTCTATATCAGCAACCTTAAGTCCTGTCTCCGGATTGATATCTGTCACAATCTTCTCAAAATCCAGAATAATAATCAATCTGTCGTCAAATTTAATGATACCTGTCGACACTCCGTCTTCTGATGTGGATATCGTAGACCCCGGCTTAATGATCTCTCTCCAGGATACACGATGGATTCCTACCACAGAATCCACATGGAATGCAATGTCCAGCTTATTAAAATTCGTGATGATGAAAAGACCACCCGGCTCAGACACTCCTCTCTGTAAGCAGTTCTTCAAATCAATCGCCGTTATCATCGTATCACGCGGCATAAAAATGCCTTCAATACTTGGATGCGAATTCGGTACCGGCGTCACTTCCTGATAATTAATGATCTCTTTGATCTTTGCAACGTTGATACCGTAAGCATTTCCATCCAGCCTAAACTCCAGTACCTCCAGCTCATTTGTTCCGTTTTCAAGCAGAATCTTTGTATCCATGTAATCCACCTCGCGTTATATATTTAGAAAATACCCTGTCATCTTTCAGATTGCTTATCAATCTCACATAAATTCAGAAAAATTCAGCGCAACCTCAGATTTATCTTATTATATCACAAAAAAAATAAAAAAAAAACACTAAATACATTTTTTTGTAAATAGTGTTTGCAGATATGTAACATACCCTGAAAACCGAACCTGAAGGATCCTTTTTTGTTTCTCGGTTAAGCCACCGACCGATTA
>CAMQTN010000214.1 GCA_947037115.1 uncultured Lachnospiraceae bacterium | reverse complement strand
AAGAGGAATATCTGAAATTCATTGAAGCAGTAAAAGACAAGCCATATTCCTATCAGGCATTTCAAATTTTATACTGGTGCGGCTTGCGTGTTGGCGAACTTTTAGCCCTCACGCCGCAAGATATAGATTTTGATAACAAAGTCATTCGTATAACAAAATCCTATCAGCGGTTAGAGGGAAAAGATGTGTTAACAGACCCAAAGACACCGAAAAGCAGGCGCAATGTCAGTATGCCGGACTTTTTATGTGAGGAATTAAAAGAGTATCTCGGCAGGCTGTACGGACATCTCCCGACTGACCGTATCTTTCATCTGACAAAAGTTTCCTGCACCATGAAATGACGAGAGGGGCACTTGCGGACCCTGGATTCAAGGGCGGTACAAGGAGCGAAACGGAGCGTAACCAGTGGGTAGCGGCAGAGAAAGAACAGCTTGTGGAGATTATGCTAAAGCATGATATTGAGTGGGAGAAAAAGGGAACACATGAGAAGCATTTGTCAGTTTTGGATTTTGAGAAAAAGGAGCGTACAAAAGAAGTTGCTGAACTGGAACAGACAATCTCCGGCAGTAAAGAGAAATTATCTGACATTTTTCATCAGCAGATAGCGGCAGGACAGGAAACGGAACAGATACGGAAAGAGGGGGAAGCGATCCGGCAGGAAGTATGGGAACTTACTGCAACAAATCATCTTCTGAAAGAGCAGACGGAAGAACTGACAGAGGATAAAGAAAAGCTGTTATCCGAAAATGAAAAATTGGAGAAACAGCAGAAAAAGTTACAGCAGGAACTTAACAAAATGGTGCAGTCAAAGGAAGTCATGGAGCGCAATATACACGCCTATGATGAAGATGTGAAATGGCAGTTGGCAGAGCCGGGGGCATTGATGAGCGCAAAGAATTATCGGGATAAAAAAGCACTTCCGCTTGTGGAGAAATTGAAAGAGGTCGTTAAAAATCTGACTATCAAATGCGTACAGCTTACGGAGCAAAGCAGGAAGCTGACCGCCAAAGTAGACGGGCAACAGAAACACAGTAGCCGTTTGACGGATAAGGTTATGGAGCAGAACGATACCATAGACCGATTGCAGGAAAAAGTGTCTGATTTGGGGCGTTTGGAGCGTCATTTAGGCAGGGAACAGGTACAGTCGATAGTGGAACGGTCAAAGGCATTAGAACAGGCAGAAAAGGCAAATAAACGCCCGAAACGTGCCTTTGAAATGAGCCGATAGGAAAGGGGATTGATAGGATATGACGGATATGGAGAAGAAAGTCATGGTGCGGCTGTGTGCTAAAATCGTGGCAGAAACAGACCTTTACGAAACGGACAAGGAAGTACAAAATCTGATAGACTGGGTATGTTTGTCGGAGCAGATAAAGGAAAACAATAATACAATCCGCAATCTGACCGGGGAATATAAGAAGATAGAGCCGGATTGCCGGGAGGGAGTACGGGCACAGTTGGAGCGAATGAAGGAACTTTGCAAAGGGCGCAATAATCTGTATGAAAAACAGAACGATTTGAAAGGACAGAAATACAAAATAGAAAAATCGTTGGAACGATAAGAAATGTGGGGTGTGGCGGTTGCTATGCCCTATATTTTTGTGGTAAATAGAGAACAGAAGTGGTATAATTAAAAATATTGTAGATAAGATTTTAGGAGGAGATATGGGAGATACTAAAATAGTTTATGACGAAAAATTTGGGATTGCTACTTTTAAAAGAGAAATTTGCGCAGAATTGGGGGAAACTTTTTGGAATGAACTTGTTAAAAATATTGAATTACCTGAAATAGACTCCGAGTGTAAATGTCAATGCCACAATATGTATCTGTTTATGAAACGGCTGGAGGAACTGACAGATGAAGAAACCTTGAAAAAAATATTATACAAAGTGCGACATGGATTACATCCATCTCAGTGTGAATGGGCTCACAAGGAGTTTATGGAAATAGGCAATTTAGATGATTTTCTGAATAAGCATTTAAATGATGAACTGAATCATTTTATTGAGTTGAACAGTGAAAAAAGGGATTTTTATGGACAGGAAATTTCAGATGAAGTATTAGCATTTATTAAAGAAAATCCGAAAATGTTAGCTCCTGTTCGGGAGGAAAACAAACTGTACTGTATGGCATTCCCTTGTAACATGAAGGAATATTTAAATGCCACCAATGAAAAAATGAAACGATATCATGCTTGTCACTGCCCTTTTGCAAAGGAGTCCATCTTATCGGAAAACGTTGTGTCACCTACATTATGTAATTGTAGTTTAGGTCATGTAATGAATTTTGCGGAAGCATTTATGGGAAGAAAACTGGAAGGTAAAGTAGTTCGTTCGGTTTTGAATGGAGATTTGACTTGTGAATATGAGATTGAAATACCAAATGATATCATGCAAAAATATGTAACTTTAGAGAGGAATGGCTAAGATGTTCCAAACAATCATTCAAAATTACTACAATTATTATAAAATATTTGCACAAGCCGATATTATTGATCTTTATGAGGGCTGTCTCTTATACACATCACAGAGCCCACGAGACTAGCGCTCATTGGAGATGGAGTGTTGGTTTTTGAAAAAAAATATATTGTGGGGTGTGGGGTT
>CAMQTN010000213.1 GCA_947037115.1 uncultured Lachnospiraceae bacterium | reverse complement strand
CATTGCATTAAAAATGCCAATGGCGGTATTCTGAAAAAATCAAAATTGGGGATTGACAGGAATTGAAAAATGGCTTATTATTGACAATAAGAAATGGGTTTTTACCGTACAGTGTTTTCACTCAAGCGGGCTGCTCGTTTCTTTTTTTATTGCCAGAATATCATACAGATACTTCCTGCCATCATTCGCATGACGGACAAGCATACTTGCTGAATAAATATTATGTCTTGCTATTTTCCCTGTTTTGTCATTATATACAGGCAATGCAAATCTGATGTTGTAACGATACCATCCATATACCGCATCTGTTTTGTGCTTTTCTTTCCGGTTTGCTTCATGTTTTGGATTGGCAGCTATTTTTATGAGTTCAGGAACAGCCTGCGCAGCATTTGCCTTAGCCTTTGCCACAGCGCCTTTTAAGGCGATACGGCTTTCTGAACTTGCATATTCATCAGGAAAATCTGCCGAAATATATATTTTTTCAGAAGTTTCCTCAATTTCGTAAAAATCCCCGATATACTCTTTCAGGTATTCTTCGACAGCCGTCCAGTCATCCCGCACTTTTGCCTTGAAACGGATATCGTTAATCAAGACCAGCTTTTTACCGTCCGCATCGGTTATGATATTTACATTCCTGTTTTCAATCATCTCTTTTGTTTCCTTTCTTCTTTTCCCTTGATTTGTAGACATTAAACTGGTTCTTGCACTTCTGGCTGCAAAACTCATTCCCCTTCCTGCTTGCGACAAAGGCTTTTTTACAGTGTTTCCACATACGCATATCACTGTCCTTATCCGTGAGCATGAAAGAAAAACACATCTGCACCATGACGAGCAGGGAATGGAAATCCCATACGATAACGGGCGAATCCTTTTCAAGCGCGATCCGGTAAGTCGGGGATATGCCGCCGAAAGCGGAAATGCCCTGACGGTACAGGCTGCGTGTCTGTTCGTCAATCGTATCATAATCCATGTAATAAAGGAAACTTGTCATAAAGGTAAACGCCCAGTCGGTAAATTCCTTTACAAGCCAGTCATATCTTTCCGCATATTCCTTCTGCAATTCCATTGCCACAGCCTGCGGCGCATTTCCCATAGCCATCGTGATCGCAATACCCTCACGGTCAGTTACAGACCAGCCTGATTTTACGCCGTTCTTTCTGAAATCCGGCTTGTCAAAAGGGTAAAAATAAGAAAAATACTCATCTGTAGGGAGGGATTCTTCCTTTATAAAGTGGTTTTTGGGAAGATACACCGATTCATAGGTTATAAAATCCGCAGTTGTCGGGAGGGCGGTCATAAAGCCGAGAAAACCATATTTTTTGATAAAGTCAAGTACAGCTTCTTTCAATTCTTCTTCCGGTACCTTGTGCATGGCAGCAAGCCCGACATTTATGGCATCAATGACGAGCTGTTCCGCTTCCTGCATGGGATGGTACATTTCCGGTCTGGCATCTTTGGAAACCGTTATGTAGAGGTTGTTGTCACTGCCTGTCTTATATTCATAACTGCTGTACCGAATCCACGGTGCGCTGGTATGTTCAAATAAATTCTTCATAAATAATCTGCTCCAATCCATCAATCCTGTCACATCATCTGATGTAATATTTCTTACATTATAAACGGTTACTCGTTATCGGTCAAGCTGTCGGGTGTTCTTTTTCTTCCGCACTCCGTTTTCCAAGAAATATTTTTCGTCAATCGTCATCGGCAGACGGTTTTCTTTTCTGTATGTAAGTATGCCGCCATAGAGTTTCCGTATCTTTTTCAGAGCAGTTTCCCGAATACCCCTGATATTCCGGTCAGTCTGTCCGATACTCTCCGCATATTCTGCTGTGGAATAGTCACGCAGGAACAGATAATAGAGCATATTTTTGAGATGCGGCTTTAGTTCCTTTAATATTTTCGATAAATCCGCATCTGTGACAAGCTCGTGTACTGTTTCGGGATGGTCAAATATAATATCGAGGAAATCGCCCGCAAGCATGAGCCTTCTTAGAATCATGTCATAGGAAGGGCTGTCGGAAAGGTACAATTCGTATGCGCCCCATTCCAGAGGAACAGCGGAGCGTCCTGTTTCATGGTCTCTTTCTTTCCGTTCCCTGTTTGCGTCCAGTTTATCCCACCAGTACAGTACATTTTCAAAGTCGACTTCCGTCCTTGCGCTTTCCTCAATACGCCGGATTGCAAGGGCACGGGCTTCACGGTGGAGCATATCCCCGTCCGCTTCCGTTATGAAATTCTGCTCCCTGAATGCCGGGAGTTCAGCGTATTTTGGCATTTGCAGTCAGTCCTTTGCAAAAGAATAAAATTTTGTAGCTGTTTTTTCAAAAACACTTCCGCTTTTATAGCCGTATTTCTCCTATTAGTGAAAGGAGTAATTCTTTTTTATTAAAAATCAATTACAAAAAAGGAGGAGCAGGCTATGGGGTACGGATAAAATAAAATCCGGTTACTGAATACGGAAGTACAAGAGCCATTATAGGGGAAATGCGCATGATACGCAAGAAAGGATTGCATAATGGAAACAGTAAAATTGGATAACGGTATGGTAAAAACCAGCCCCTCTGCGGCTGGCTTTTTTTACCGCAGAATCGGCGGGACGCTTTTCAAGGTCAGGGTATATACGGGTTCGGGATATGCCG
>CAMQTN010000212.1 GCA_947037115.1 uncultured Lachnospiraceae bacterium | reverse complement strand
TACACTTCTAGCTTCGTCGGCAGCGTCAGATGTGTATAAGAGACAGGATAAAATCATAGAGATACAACAACTGATAAAACTGGGAGGTAATCGACGTGAAAGTACGTGACAGTTATACATGCCCACTGGAATTAACACATGATATTATTCGTGGGAAATGGAAGCCAATTATATTATGGCAGTTGGGAAAAGGTGCAAGTTCTCTATCTGCTTTACAAAATGACATAGTTGGAATTGGACAAAAAATGTTACTACAACATTTGGGAGAATTACAGGATTTTGGAATGGTGCAAAAAGAACAGTTTGAAGGATACCCACTAAAAGTGGAATATTCTCTTACAGATAAGGGCAAACGAATGTTAAATGTTATCATTACTATGCAGGAAATTGGCATTGAGTTAATGAAGGAGGACGGAAAGGAAGATTTTTTGAGAATTAAAGAATTGATATAGATACACACAAAAAAGTGTGTAATGTACAAATAAACCTCTCCCTGTTAGAATGAAAATAAAAACGGGAGGGGTTTTGTAATGATGAAAGATTCAGAGCAAACAATAGGCAATTTAGTAGATAAATCCAGCACAGCTTTTATTAGTTATGTTGACAATGAGGGCTTTCCTGTTACGAAAGCAATGCTGAAACCGCGAGAACGTCAGGGAATAAAAGTATTTTTGTTTAGCACAAATACATCATCAAATAAAGTGAAATTTTTCCGCGAAAATCCAAAAGCAAGTATATATTTTATGGATAGGCGTTTCTTTCGAGGAATCAGTCTAATAGGAACGGTTGAAGTTTTAGAAACAAGTGAAGCAAAAGAACGGATATGGCAAGAAAGCGATACTATGTATTACAAGGGCGGCGTAACAGACCCAGATTATTGTGTGTTGAAGTTTACAGCCATAAAGGGAAGATATTACAGCAATTTTCATTCAGAAGATTTTGAAATCTAATAAATACTAAAAGATAATCAGTGGGGCGACAGTATAAAGTGCTATGGCCCTTGAATTATAAAAAGCAACCGTAAACCACGCACCGCCCCATGTGGGAGGAGGCCGCTGAAAATTCCCTCATTGCATTATTTAATCAGGGCTTACTCTACGTAATCCGACTTCACATACGCGGTCTTGCCCTTATATTTGATTTTTGTCCAACCGTCGGCCTGTTTCATGATCACCTCAAGCTTTTCACCCTCATAAGCCGTCGCCAACTTGTCCGAAGTCTCGCTTGCCCCACTCCTGATCCTGACGTTTTTTTTCACTGTCACTGTGCCTGACGTCGCAGCGGTCCCATTGTCATCCGGCTCTTCGGACGTCATCTCTCCTTCGGTCTCCGTCACTTGGGCAGCATCTCTGACTTCCGTCTTAGAAGGCTCCAGATAATCGCTCTTGATAAAAGCCTCCTCGCCGTTATACTCTACCTTGCTCCAGCCGTTACCCCGCTCTTCCAGAAGCTTGAACGTATCTCCGACCGCCGCCTTGCCGAGCTTATCCGCGATCTCGCTGTCGGAGGTCCTGACATTGACCACATCAGTCGTTTTCACCTCGGCCACTACCGTCTCCGACGTCGGGGCGCCGCTAACATCCGGCGTATCCGTCTTCTGTGCGTATTCCTCTGCGTCGCCTTCTCCGCTGTCAGTCTGTTCTGTGCCTTCGGCACGGGCCAGCGTCTCGCCCACGTTCTTCTCAATCCCTTTCGGAAGACCACTAAGGAAATCCACCAGCGTACTGTCTTCGGCCAGCATATCGTTATAGGCTACCGCCGTCTTATTGTTCAAATCGATCACATCATCCTGAAGCAGCACCTCCCGCATATAACGCCGCTCGCTCTCACTCGGCTCGTAATCTGCATTGATATAAAACGAACCGTCCTCCTTCGTACACACATAGTAGGAACTCATACCGGGAATGGGCTTATCGTAATCATAAAACTTTAACTCCATATAAACCAAAGCGATGTAGGTACCTTCGTTGGGTCCGGCCTTCGTATAGACTTCAATCGATGCGGATTCCGTGTATTTACTGGTTTCCGCAACGCGCAACTTCTCCGTGATATCCAGATAGTAGAGCAGATTACTCATTGTTTCGGTATCTCCGTCCATCATAGCCTTATAGTAGGTCTCAAAAAACTCGTTCATTCCGGGAACCGCATCTTTTTCAAGAGGCACCAGTGGGATTTCTTCCAGCGCTTCGTCCGCTCCTTCCCCATTCTCCGCCGAAACAGCCGTTTCCTCTAGTTCCACCTTGCGCTTGTTCGCTTTGATCGCAATTACAATCGTAAGACCCACGCAGATCACAAGGATGATAGACAGGACAATCTTAGGATACCTTATGAACCAGTCCCTCATCGCATCAAACTTCGCCTTCAGGAAGTCCTGTATTGTGTTGTTTGATGTGTTCATAATCCACAACCTTTCTTTAAATGCACCCGACAGGACTCGAACCTGCATCAAAGGTGTCGGAGGCCTGCGTTTTATCCATTAGACTACGGGTGCCCGCTTTCGATGTGAAAATTGTTACAAATATATTACAAAAATGTTACATTTTTTTGCATCGTATCACAAGCAGGCACGATTGTCAAGTAATGGTAGCTAAGAAATAATTTCCGCTGAATTGTAAATTTAAATTCTACCCATACCCCTTTCATGCAGAACTTAATCT
>CAMQTN010000211.1 GCA_947037115.1 uncultured Lachnospiraceae bacterium | reverse complement strand
ACTTCTAGCTTCGTCGGCAGCGTCAGATGTGTATAAGAGACAGCATATATTGTGTGCAAAATCGTTCCCTATTTTCTCTTTTCATTTGTATAGACCCCGCAAATTCTTTGTATATCTTAATATTAAAAGCTGTTTGGTACAGCTTCAACACTGTACCAAACAGCTCCATTCTACTTTACATACAATAAGTTTCGACTAATTCTACAATCTCCTGATTTTTCGGTATC
Source organism: uncultured Lachnospiraceae bacterium (assembly GCA_947037115.1). Lineage (GTDB taxonomy): Bacteria > Bacillota > Clostridia > Lachnospirales > Lachnospiraceae > UBA3282. The sequence continues at coordinate 2,433 of CAMQTN010000211.1, read as the reverse complement.
CTGTTCTCAACCTTTTTATAATAAATCGTAATCAAATACACTTCTGCATCATCCCGAACAGCATAGTAAATAATGCTATACCTGTTAGACTGTCCGGCCCTGGCATCTGTATTTGCTGCCTTTACCTTGAAAGCATGCCCATCTGTCGGAATCTTTTATCTCGGAATTTCCGTTCCTATCAGATTTCCTTTTTCCAATTCATCAGTTATTGCTTTAATATCCGCACCTATATGCGTAAATCCTTTTTTCTTGATGTAATATTTCACATCTTTTCGAACTGTTCAGTAGGTATAACTGTATACATTTATTTTTCTTCCTCTTTGCTCCACTACTTTACTTTTTCCTGTTTTTTACACATATCATACCACCTTTTAATAATTCTGTATAGTTAGTATGATATTTTCCAAGCAAAAATATCTATTCTCAGCACAATAAATGTTTTGTTTAACGCTAATGTCTAATAAAGCGCTTATTACCCCAAAAACATCCCCTATTACTGCCCCGGCAGACTATTTTGCCTCAAAACGGAAGGCTTGAAGCTACACACAGCGCCCCATACCCCACTTTCGCATCCGGATACTCCGCCACGCCCCGGATCGGCTTCGCTCCTTTCCTGAGATACGCCTTCACCTTCTCCCCATACAGATAGGGATCGTTTCCCTTCACAATCCCCCACTGCATCAGCAGGGCCGCCGCCCCTGTTGCAAAGGGTGTTGCAAAAGAGGTTCCTGTAACCGGTGAATAACCGCCATCCCTGTCAGGCGCAATAACTCCCACGCCGGGCGCCACAAGATCCGGTTTCACATAGGTGTCCGAAGTGCGTCCGTTCACCTGCTCCTGATAAAGGTATCCCCTGCCCGAAAAGTCCGCGTAAGCCTCATATACCGGATCATAAGCCCCCACTGTGATCACATTTCCGGCCGTGGAGGGAATAGTGAGCGTCACATCCGGCGTCGTTGTGACAAAGCGGGTATTGGCGCTTCGCACGGAGGAGGATGGCAGATAGAAAGTATAGTTCCCGGTAGTGATCTTCACGGGACGGAGCAGAAACGTCCATACCCCCTGATCCAAATATTGTCCTCCCGCCGCAGGCAGGAAATCAAAATAGACCTCCTGGGGCGTCATATACGGCGCCGGTTCACCGTTATAGAGCAGAATTTGTGTCTGCTGTAACCGATATACCTGTTTACCGGGACGGTCAGTGTCCACCTGAAAGGTCTCCCCGGAAGGCGACACTACTGTCACCAGAAATCGGTCTGTATACTCTTTCCACAGCTGTACGTTCAGGCCTCTTTCATAGGCGCCCACTGTCATTTCCACCCTGATGTCCCCATCTGCGACGTTTGTGTCAATTGTATTGACCCTGTTAGTCAAGTTGTAGTTTTCCCCTCTCTCCAACCGTGCGCTGCCTCCCACATGCCCGCCTGATGCCCCTTCGTTTCCGCTGCCCACACAGATGACGCTTCTGCCGATCTCTGAAACATTGTTGATAAACCGCTCCAACAGGGACGTCCCGTTATGTGCACCGTAGGTGTTACCGAAACTCAAATTTACTGCCACGGGCATTTTCAGTTCAACTGCTTTTTTGACCGTATAAGTCAGTGCCCGCATCAGCTCCGTTGTTCTTGGAAAGGCATTCTCTTTTGGCGTTCCAAGGCGCACAATCAGCAGTTCACACTCTCTGGCGGCTCCGGCATATGCCAGCCCCCGGTCACCGCCATTCCCCGCAGCGATTCCTGCCACTGCCGTCCCGTGGCCGCTGGTGTCAATGCTAGGCACAAGCTGTTCGGCCGCCATCCTGCTGCCTGTCCCTAACGCCTCATTGATCTGCTCCGCGCTAAACTCCCTGTCCAGCACCTGATCCCACAGATACCGGATTCTGGTGGTGCCGTCGGCATTTCGAAAATCCCGGTTATAGTAACTGATACCTGAATCTATGACTGCCACCAGCACACCTCTGCCTGTCAGTTCCTGAAAAATCTGACTCCCCGGCGCATAGCAGGATGCCGTATTGCCAGCTATATCAGAAAAAAAGAGACGCTTCGGTTTTTCCACATACTCAATCTCTTCCACTTCGGCAAGCCGGTCCATTTCGGATGCCGGAACAGTCAGGATCGCATACCCCGCAATCATTTCCTCCACCATAATCCCCCACTGTGCCAGTCGCTGCAGAGAGCCATGATATTTGACAATCACCTCCCATGTCTGCTCCGTCTCGTCATATCCCACATTCAATTCCAGAGAACGCTCCCTCTCCTCTTCCGGCGTTTGCAATGCCAGGTTCAACAAGTTCTCATTTTTCTGTGAATCCATCTTTTCCCTGTTCCCTTTGCGCTACTTTTCTGCTAAAATAGTTTTATTATTATATTACTATTTCCCAGCGTTGAGGAATAAAAATTTTTCGCAATAAAATAGCCAGATTTCATGCAGAAA
>CAMQTN010000210.1 GCA_947037115.1 uncultured Lachnospiraceae bacterium | reverse complement strand
AGGACGAAACTCTGTATCGGGCATTGCTTACAGTGGACAGGCGTACCCTGCAAATTATCCTGCTGAAGATGCAGGGTTATTCCACAAAGGAAATTGCCCCGCTTGTCGGATTGACAACAGGGGCTATCTATGCAAGGCTAGACCATCTGCGGAAAAGTCCAATGCCACCTGCGTCATTTTCCAGCACATAACCCACGTCGCTGACACCGCCAATATTAGCATAAATCTGGATTGTCCTGCCGTCACTGGTCGCGTTCTTCTTTCCCTTCAACTCCTGTAATAAGCGGAGTTTCTCTCTCTTTTTTGATTTTTTTCTCCGCCTCACTGCACTGAAATTCTGTAGGTTCAAAGATAATCTCGCCGGCAGCACCATCTACAATCGCAGTCATCCCGGTCTGAACCGCACCCAAGTCCATCTTAACGCCAATCAATGCAGGAATGCTCATCATATGGGCAAGAATCGTTGTATGGGAATTTGCCGAACTATGCACAGTCACAAAAGCTAGTATTTTCTTCTTATCCATCTGCACCGTTTCACTGGGGCTCAGATCGTCCGCAACAATAATCGACGACTCCATCGCAGTGAAATCCACGCCGCCCTGTCCTGACTGATTTTGTACCACACGCCCAGAGATATCTCGCACCTATTTTTATAAGTTTTCAAAAACCTGCTCAATCTCCTGCCTTGTTGCCAAAAGTTCCGAGAAGGCACTTGCGCTTCCCGCCGCAATTCCCATGCGGAATGCATAGTCGTAATCCTGCTGCTTCGTCCATCCAGCAACAAATCCGGCTACCATAGAATCTCCGGCACCCACTGCGTTAACCAGCTTTCCCTGCGGCGCCGCAAGCATATGTACCATATCGTTCTCGTCCACCAAGACAGCTCCCTGTCCTGCCATAGATACCAACACATTCCTTGCGCCTTTTTCCTGCAGCTTTCTTGCATAAGGGACAACATCTTCTCTTGTTTCCAATGTTACATCAAAGATTTCTCCCAGTTCATAATTGTTTGGCTTAATTAAAAATGGTTTATACTGCAATACATTTAACAGTAAATCCTTTGTTGCATCCACAACAAACAATACCTCTTTTTTCTGAAGCCGATCCAGAATATCACTGTAAATGGAATCTGGCAGACTCTTTGGAATACTTCCTGCAAGGACAAGGATATCATCCGCATGAAGCCGATCCAATTTTTCAAACAATTCATTTATATGAATTTGACCAATTTCAGGCCCCATGCCGTTAATCTCTGTGCCATCATAATCTTTTAATTTCACATTAATGCGGGAAAAACCCTCTTCAATATGGATAAAATCGGTAAGCAGCCCCATTTTGCGCACTTCCCGCTCAATCTGTTCTCCGGTAAAACCAGCCGTAAAACCAAGCGCTGTATTCTTAAATCCAAGATTGCTTAAAACAATCGACACATTCATTCCCTTACCGCCGGGAAACATCTGCTCCCCGATAGTGCGGTTGGTTTTACCCAGTTCAAAACCGTTCATTGATACAATGTAATCGAGTGATGGATTAAATGTTACGGTATAAATCATGCTTCTTTTCCTCCAAAATATTCAAAACAGTATAACCTCTGCCTCTTTTGACCAAAGTTCCTTGTTGCGTTTGCAGCACGCATCCAATTCCTTGAAGAATGGATCTTTCTCGCCCAGCTTTCCAAAGTCCTCAATGGCTGTCATCGGCATATTAGACAGTGGCTCGATAATCATTGCAGATAAGAATTTACCAAAACGTTGTACACTATTTTTCATATAGAACCTCGCTTCAAAATTTTTGCCTGCCCTCGATTTACGCTTAATCCAATATTGTCCTATATCACCTGTATTCCATGCCGCCTGCAGTCCTCGCAAAACTCCTTGGGAAGATTGTCATCCGAAATAACAATATCCACATCGTCTAAACTACAGAAAGAATATGTACTTTTGACACCAATCTTGGAAGAATCCATCAATAGAATCCTCTGCTCCGCCTGACGCATAACTGTTTTTTTCAAAACAGCCTCCTCGTCCACACCGCAGCAAAACCCTGTCGGTTCGCAATAGCTGGTAACACCCATAAACACTTGATCAAAGTTGATCCGCTGCACCTCCTGAACGGTATGAATCCCGCACACACTCATACTGTATCGGTTCATCTTTCCACCCAAAATATGAATGGAGGGCTGTGTCAACCTGCCAAGCTCTGCCGCACAGGTCAGGGAGTTGGTGTAAATCAGGTTGGACTGGTCAGGGATACACGATGCAAGCATTGTCGTTGTGCTGCCAGAATCCAGAAAAATAGTGGTATCCTTCCGTATAAAAACCAGCGCTTTCTGTGTGATCAGCTTCTTCGCCTCAATATTACGCACCTGTCTACGGCTTAACATATCATCTGTTCCGACCACAACATCCACCGACTTTGCCCCTCCATGTATCCGGACAATCCGTTTCGCTTCATCAAGAGCTTTTAAGTCCGTGCGCAGTGTCATCTCCGATATTTGGGGAAATTTCTTCTTTAGTTGTGTAAAACTAATATTTCCACTCTGATTTACCCAATCTACAATCGTGTTTCTGCGCTGCTCCATTGTATCCATTGCAATGCCTCCTCGTCTATGTTTTTTTGTTTCTAAGCTTCATAAACATCCTCTCCCTTCATTTTACCCTGTCTCTTATACACATCTGAGGCTGCCGACGAA
>CAMQTN010000209.1 GCA_947037115.1 uncultured Lachnospiraceae bacterium | reverse complement strand
TATTTATAGAAACCGTTTTTCTCCGAATAAAATACAATCTTTTTGTCAGATTCTTTCAAAAACCTCTTATAATCCGCCCTCTCCTTATCCCGGTACGGACTCTTTCTGTCCTCTTTCTGCCGGGAAGCCATAAAGGCTTTCGCTTCTCTGAGTTCCTCCTTACTCTTTTCCAAAGCATCGTAATCAATATAATCTTTGGGATTGATCCAGATATTGAGCAGAAACAACTGCACTGTAGATAAAATATTGCTGCAGCTCCAGTAAAATCCAACACCCGTTGATACAAAAAAACCAAGATACAGAGAAAGTCCCACGGAAAATATCATGGTTCCATACTTGTTCAATGCCCCCTGCTCTGACTGCAGGACATTGATTTTATTCTGTATATAACACATGAAAAAAGCGGATAACGCTGCAAGGAGAGGGATCAGCAAAGTGAACCCGCCCGCCTTGACCGGAATATCCGTCAAATCTGTTCCCCGCTTGACAGCTTCTACCACGCCCATTAATAACACCAGCTGGACAACTAACGGTATCAGATCAGCAAAGGGACTATATTTTTCTCTCTTAAACAGCTTGTACTGTTCCTCGGAAATCGCTTCCTGATTCCCGAGGTACGCCGCACTGATGTGATTCATTTCCGGCTGCATCCGAACCGTCTTGATGGAATTTTTCTGCACCCAAACCGAAAGAGGGAGCAGGATCACCTTCGTCAGAAAAGTAAACACTAGTATTGCTATCCAGTAATTATGACAAAACCCATAACATAAATTGATCAGCCAGACTAAAGCACCGATCACTGCATCTATCACTATACCCATATCTGCCTCTTAATCATCCACGTCCTTAAATTCAATGCTGCTCTTTTCCGTTTCATCCGTTTTCTTGTTCTTTCTGAAAAACGCGAAAATCTTATGTCTGAAAATCGTAAATACAGCGCCTAACGCGATCAGGGCACCGGCCACTGCCTGGATGATATACGTGACAGCCGACGGATCGATATAAGCGTGAACCGGTAAAGTGAAAAGATACCAGCCGCATACAAAGAAATACGAAAACTTCGCAAACCTCAATAACATCTTTTTCATGAAAATATTTCCTCCTGGTCAACTAATGGAATTTATTATACCTTATTGCTCAATGATATGCAAACCTCCGCCTCTGCCGCCCGCAGGACCTCCGTTTTAATACGCTTTTCCCCAATAGACCATCTTCTTTGCAGGCTTCCCGCAGCACACACAGGTATCGCCGATCTGTTCCTGCTCAAAAGGCATACAACGGCTGGTAACGGCAAGTTCCTCCTTGATCTGGTCCTCGCAGGCCTGTTCCCCGCACCACATCGCCTTCACAAAGCCTGCTTTCTCATTAAAAAGCCTGCGGAACTCTTCCAGGTTCTTCGCCTCATAAGTATGCGCTTCCCTGTGTGCTCTTGCGCGTTCCAGCATTTCCTTCTGCATCCTATCAAGAATTTCTCCCGCCTTTTCCTCGAGTTCATCCAGAGAAACCTCGATCTTTTCCCTCGTGTCGCGGCGGCAGATCACGCATTTATTAGCCTCAATATCTTTAGGCCCAATCTCCACACGGATCGGAATGCCACGCATCTCCTGTTCAGAGAACTTCCAGCCGGGGCTCTTATCGGTATCATCCACCTTCACACGGAATGCACTGAGACGCCCCTTCAATTCAAAGGCCTTGTCCAGAACCCCCTCCTTCTTCTGCTGAATCGGAATAATCATGATCTGAACAGGCGCAACCTTAGGCGGCAGCACCAGACCGGAATTGTCGCCATGCACCATGATAACCGCGCCAATCAGGCGGGTCGAAACTCCCCATGAGGTCTGATGCACATGCTTCAACGTATTGTCCTTATCCGTAAACTGAATCCCAAAAGCCTTGGCAAAACCGTCGCCAAAATTGTGGCTTGTACCGGACTGCAGTGCCTTTCCGTCATGCATCAACGCCTCTATGGTGTAGGTGGAAACTGCTCCTGCAAACTTCTCCTTATCTGTCTTGCGCCCCTTAATGACAGGGATCGCCAGCACCTCCTCGCAAAAATCCGCATAGAGGTTCAGCATCTGAATCGTTCTCTCCTCCGCCTCCTCAGCCGTCGCATGGGCCGTGTGTCCCTCCTGCCATAAAAACTCACGGCTTCTGAGAAAAGGCCTTGTCTCCTTCTCCCAACGCACCACGGAGCACCACTGATTGCAGATCTGAGGCAGATCGCGGTAAGACTGCACCACATTTTTATAGTAATCACAAAACAGCGTCTCAGAGGTAGGTCTGACACAGAGTCTCTCCTGCAAGGGCTGCATGCCCCCATGGGTTACCCATGCCACCTCCGGCGCAAAACCCTCCACATGATCCTTTTCCTTATTCAAGAGACTCTCTGAAATAAACATGGGAAGATATACATTCTCCACGCCCGTCTCCTTGAAGCGATCATCCATCTGCCTCTGGATCAGCTCCCAGATCGCATAGCCCGCGGGCTTAAATACCATACATCCCTTTATGCTGGTATAATCCATAAGCTCCGCCTTTTTTACCACATCCGTGTACCACTGTGCAAAATCCTCCTCCATTGAAGTGATCGCTTCCACTAACTTTTTGTCCGCCATTTTTTATCTCTCCTTTCCCTTCCGCGTCCCGTCCTTGCCGTCTTCTGACTCTTTTTCCCATAAGCAGACTCGAAATGCTTCGCATTTCTC
>CAMQTN010000208.1 GCA_947037115.1 uncultured Lachnospiraceae bacterium | reverse complement strand
GCCAGCCTGTCTGGTTTGCCCCTTGTAAAACAATATCCTTTTTACTCTCAAACTTGCGGAACAGGGTACACTCATTTACACCAGCTATCCTTGCGATCTCTTTTGTAGTTGTTGCGACATATCCCTTATCCCGGACTAATATCATCGCCGCGTCAATGATTTTCTGGCTTGTTTCATCCACATTCTGCACCCCTCTTTCAGCAAATTTCTCATTAACAATACGCTTCATGCAAGTACATGCTTTCATAATAGCAGGGCAAATAGCATAAGTCAATAACAAAATTTCCTCTGTCCTGATCAAAAATTGTTGCTTCAAAGTTCCCCTATAGCTTCTTTTCCAGAAAACAGTGACCTTAATATGGACGCCGACTTTTTTATATCTGATTCGGCAATCACTGCGGACACAACTGCCAGCCCGTCAATCCCCATAGGCTGAAACAGCATTGCATTTTCTCTGTTGATGCCCCCAATCACAACAATCGGTATATCAACCATCTGACGGATTTTTCCAAGTTCCTCCATGGATACATATCCCGCATCCGGCTTTGTCACCGTTGGGAACATAGCGCCCACGCCCAGATAATCAGCTCCGTCTTCCACCGCATTTACGGCTTCTGCAGCGGAACCGACAGAAACACCAAGCAGCATATCCTGACCAATCACCTTCCGGGCAATATCCGCAGGAATATCCTTCTGCCCAATATGTACCCCGGCGGCTCCCACTGCCAGAGCAATGTCGATACGGTCATTTATGATAAGTGGTATGCCGTATCTGTCTGTGATCTTTTTCACTTCCGACGCCAGCATATAAAAATCTAATGCCGGAATCTCTTTTTCCCTAAGCTGTACCACAGTGCATCCGCCGGCGGCCGCCTGCTCCACTGCCTCACCCAAAGTCCTGGTACTCATATGCATACGGTCTGTCACAAGATATAAAGAATAATCAGGTTTCATTGCCCACCATCCCCTTCTTCCCTCAGCCCATACTGGTAGAGGTGCCAGAAATGGTGCGTCGGACCACAGCCTTTCCCGATATCAAGGGAATGCGCAATCGCCATAGTCACATAATCCTTCGCTTTTTGGACTGCTTCCCGTAACTCCATGCCTCTTGCAAGCTGTGAAGCAACCGCAGAGGAAAAGGTACATCCTGTCCCATGCGTATTTTTCGTATCAATCCGGGCAGTGTCAAAATGACAGATTTCTTTCCCGTCAAACAGGACATCCACAGCATTCCCTGCTGCATGACCGCCTTTTACAACAACCGCCCTGCATCCCATTGTGTGGATTGCTTTTGCAGCTTCTTCCATGTCCGCAAGCGATTTGATTCTGCCTCCCGTTATCTTTTCCGCTTCCGGAACATTCGGCGTCAGTATGTCAGCAAGCGGGATAACCGTTCCAATCAGCGCTTTGACTGCCGCAGGTTCCATGAGCGGACAGCCGTTCTTCGCATACATCACTGGGTCAATTACAATATTTGCCGGGTGGTAATATTTCAGTTTTGCGGCAACTTCATTCATACAGTCCGGTGTGGAAAGCATACCGACTTTCACTGCATCAACCTCAATATCTTCAAAAACTGCATCCATCTGTTTGCCGATCATATCCGGGCTGACATCCTGAATGCCGATTACCCTGTCTGTGTTTTCTGCCACAACAGATACAATGACGCTCATTCCAAATACGCCATGTGCGGAAAATGTTTTTAAATCTGCCTGTATGCCCGCACCGCCGCTACAGTCAGAACCTGCAATACTCAATACTCTTTTCATCAGACTATCCTCCTCTCCTCTTCTCTTCTTCCTTCATGCCCTTTTTCTCCGATAAGCCATATTCCAGAAATCAAGTTCCAGATAGCCCGCTCTTTCAAAAATAATTCCCAGCTTTTTCTGTTCTGCTTCAGAAAGGCTCCCACACTTCTGATCTGCAAAAGCACACCATTCCTTACAGCTATCAGCATACCGGTCATCGGCATAATCCTGAATGAAATCCCAATATCTCGATCTCCGGCTTTCCGGTTTCTCTGCAAGTTTCCGGAATATATAGCTGTAACTCAGCATACACGGGAGTACCGCCATGAGTATTTCACACCCATTTCCACGCTCCGCAGTTTCAAACAGGAAATCAATATAATTCTGGTTTTCCGGCAATGGTGCAATAAACTCTATGTCATCATCCGTTATGCCGAACTGCCTTAAATAATTCAGGCGCACCTCTGACTCTGTATCTGTTACAAAGTTCAGGATAGCGTAGTAAAGCTGGATTTCCCTTAATGTTTCCGCATGGTATATTGCCTTTCCATACACACGGGCATAATTTTTCAAATAGATACTGTCCTGTACCATGTATTCCTTAAAAACTTCAATGGGGAGCTTTCCGTCCTTCATATCCTGCACAAACATTGTGGCGGCGCACCTGTCCCAGACGGGCTTATTCTGTTTCAAAATACCTTCCATAAATGACATTTCCATTCCCTCCCCGTGAAAAAAAGAGCTTCCTAATAATCAGAAGCTCTTTCAGACGCAGTACGGCGTAAGAAATTGCTTCCCTACGCCGGTATTAACCGACAGGTCAAGAGGTCAGGTCTTACCTTTTTCAACTTATCCAGTTCCCTCGCAAACACATATCAGTCTTATTCAGTTAAAACAAAAGTCAGATAGTAGTATAGGTGATATGGGATGAAAAGTCAATAAAATTTTCCCTTCTGCGGGAACTTGCTGAATTGTAAATTTAAATTCTACCCATACCCCTTTCATGCAGAACTTAATC
>CAMQTN010000207.1 GCA_947037115.1 uncultured Lachnospiraceae bacterium | reverse complement strand
AACTGCTTTCGGGCATCACATGAACCAAACGGCTAAATTCCTGTCCTTCCCACTGGATGGCACCATCTAATATCCTGACCAGACGGGTATCCTTTAATAATGTACCTTTCTGTGACTCAAAGTCCTCTATATTTTTCAGATCATCACCGTCAACTGCATCCATGTACACCGTAAAATCATAAGGCATTTCAAAACTATGGTCTCCATCGTCAGTCGCCAACGATACATCAATGATCAGCATAAACAATCCAAAAATGACAATGATAGTACAGCCAGTCAATAATTTCGCATATTTTTTATAATTCGTCCGTAACTGGCTGATGTAAAATAAATTCCTGTGGTACTTCGGTGTAGAACGAATAAATATTTTGGTAAACCAGTGTGAAAAAGACATTGTGAGGCAGTATGCGCCTGCCGTCAGAGAAAGCATGGGAAAAAGGGCTGATGCAAAATTATAGGACTCTCCCTTGAAAGTAAGCAACAGCAGCCCAAATGCCAACAGTGCAAAACCAATGTTCTGATACAGGCTGGGGTAATCAATACTTTTATCCAGCTTTTTATAGTTCAGCATATCGGATATCTCCAAGCCATTCATACGATTCCCCAAAGAGACTGCATTTATGAGATAAACTGCTGCATACACTGCCCCCACCAGAATATACCCCTGTAATGGAACTGCATGAAAATCCATATCCAGGACATGGTTTAAAATATCCAGAATGATAAAATATATCAAGGTCCCCGCCAACAAGCCCCACAGCAATGCCTGCAGCATTGACTTTGCCATAATCCACAGAAAGGCTTCACTTATGCGCTTTTGGTTATACCCCATACTGACCAGAATCCCATAGTCTTTCATCTTTTCGTCAAGGGTGTAAATACATAAATAGCGATAATAAACAAATGAGAATACAGCAAGGATACAGATCAGGGCAGTCATCCACACTGGCAGTGTGTACTCAATAGAATCCATAACACTGACCATCTGTGAATTGCCGACTAATCCTGTGTAAACAAAGAACATCGCTATCGAGATAGTAAGCATAATATACATACTGCTATGCGCTTTTGTCCTTACTGCCCTTTGAAGTATTTTTTTCAAATGACTCCCCTCACTTTCGATGATACCGTCACAATTCTTTCATAAAATGGCTGTGCCGTTTCTTCCTTTCTTAAAGTATCGCATACCCTGCCGTTCTCAATAAAAACAACCGTATCACAATAGCTGGCTACAGCCGCATCGTGGGTGACAAGGACAATCGTAGTCTGCATTCTTTCTTTGATATCCATAAATGTACTTAAGATTGCTTTTGCATTTACATGATCAAGGCTCCCTGTCGGCTCGTCTGCCAATATCAGCTTTGGGGATTTAATGATTGCCCGGCAGATTGCCGCCCTCTGCTGCTCGCCACCCGATGACTGCTCCGGATAGTTATTTTCACAATAACCGACATCCACACACCGCAATGTATCTGCATATTTTTGCTGTATTTCTGTTTCACTCAGTTTTTGCAAAGTCAGTGGCAGGATTATATTCTCTTTCAATGTCAGGCCTTCCAACAGATTAAAGTCCTGAAACACATAACCGACTGTCATCTGGCGGTGGCGGTCATAATCCTGCTGCCCGTAATCCGCCATATTAGCCCCATTGATGTAGACAGTGCCGGAGGTTGGTTTTTCCATGCCCCCTAAAATCTTTAACAGTGTACTCTTACCGCTGCCGGACGAACCCATGATACAAAAGATTTCGCCCTGCGGGATATTGAGGGTAACATCAGATAAAGCTGTTTTCGCTGTCCCCTTTGATCCGTAAGACTTAGACAGGTTTTTGATCATTATATGGTATTGCATATTTATACCTCTCAACCTCTCATTTCTTTTTTAGGTTTCAGTACAATAACCTGGCTCTGAACCATTCACTGAAATCCTTGCTTTACAATACCAAGATGGTCGGTTGCGTTCCATATAGCCCTCTATACATCTACGCAACCAGTGGTAGAAATCTAAAGTCAATTCGTAGAATTCCCTAAAATCAAACTTTCAGGTTTTACTTATCTTGTCTGGCGCGACTTTGGCGACCTCGCTTTTCCGCAGGGCGAGGAACTTATTCCCCATATAGACGCCCTGTGCCGCATCCTGTTATCTTCTCCCGGAGGGAATCAGACAGCTTCCATTCCTTCCCGGATGACGCTTTTGGGATGCCCGCATAATGGCTTTTTGCTATTCTTGCTATACCCATGTTCAATCCTCCTGTTCGGTCAGAAATTGTGGACGCTTACACCCTCTGCGGCTTTTGTCCATTCACACCTCGAAATGCCAGGTTCCTTATTCAAACTCACCAACAATACTACCTTTTTGGATGATATGCCTTTCAGCCTTTTTCAGAAAATTTCTTTTCATAGAGTTGGCGCTTATATTTATTTCACAATCCAAGGAATAGACTGTAAAGCGGTAAGTATGCTTTTTCCCTTTCGGTGGCTTCGGCCCCGCATAACAGTGAAAGCCATATCCTATCCCCTGGCGGGCATTCCCCAGCATTGGCACTGTCTTGCCAGCAGGAATATTTTTCTTTATTCTGTCAGTTGCAGGAATGTTCCATATAACCCAATGCGTAAAATCCTTAATTGGATGTGATAAATCTTCCAATGTAACAGCGAGGGTTTTCGCATTCGGTGACAGGTTCTTAATTATAAATTCCGGCGATATGTCCTGCCCACGCCCGGTATATTCGATGGGAAATTTGTTTCCGCCATCCATGCCAATGCACTCAAATTCCAAAACAGTATTATTCATAATCCCTCCAAGTTTGAGCAATTTATTTCTGCATTC
>CAMQTN010000206.1 GCA_947037115.1 uncultured Lachnospiraceae bacterium | reverse complement strand
ACACTTCTAGCTTCGTCGGCAGCGTCAGATGTGTATAAGAGACAGCCATAATAAATCTTCATCATGATCTCGCTCATCAGCCCAAAGATAAACATAAGCACTCCCATAATCATAAAAAATACTGTTAGTATGGGCGGAATGATATTATTGGACATCTTGTAACCCCGCAGAAAAAGCACAACGGACCAAATGCCACATCCTCCTCCCAACATACAAAACAAAATCCCAAATGCACCGAGAATGTGCAATGGTCTGGAAGCATATTTATTCCAAAACCAGACCGAAATCATATCTACAAATCCTTTGATTGTCCTATGCCAATTATACTTCGTCGTTCCTGCTGTTCTCGCCCTATGATTGACTACCATCTCTCCGACCCGAAATCCCTTGATTTCCAGAATTGCCGGAATAAAGCGGTGCTGTTCTCCATAGAGATTAATCCCTTTAAAGCATTCTCTGCGATACACCTTTAAGGAACACCCACTGTCATGGATTCCATCATGAACAAGCAGATAACGCAACGCGTTCGCACCACGGGAAATAAACCGCTTCGTAAATGTATCTTTGCGGTTCTTACGCCATCCTGAAACCACATCATAGTTTTCCTGAAGCAGATACTCTACCATTTTAGGAATATCAGCCGGATCATTCTGTCCGTCACCATCCAGCGTCGCAATAACCTCCCTAGTTGCCGCTTTAATTCCCGCATCCATGGCGGCCGTCTGTCCGAAATTTCTACGGAATTGAATATACTTAAGTGGCTTCAGAGTACGGCAGATCTGATCCGTCCTATCCGAGGAACCATCATTGATAAAAATAATCTCATAGTCGTAACCTGCCGCTTCACACGTCTGTTTGATTTCCTGATGCAGTTCTTTCACATTCCCTTCCTCGTTATAAATCGGTACAACAATTGATATGCTAAGCATTTTGTTTGCCATCCTTTTCTCTATTTGTTACACTCAAATATGCGCAAGCTGTCTGTGGTCATTACAAGTTCAATATCCGTATAGTCTGTAAGCTCCTTAAATCTGCTCAGCGCTTCTTCATTGTCATAGTCTACGGTCAGCCAGAGCAGTATCTTATTATCCGTTCTATTATAGCATAATTCTTCCTCATACAACATCTTATTTTGGATGATCAGTACCTCAGATTCCTCCGGCCAGAGCGTTACCGCCTCATACAGCCAGTTTTCCCCCTCGCCCTGTGAATCATGATGTACCATAATCCCATTCACACCGTGATATTTTATCTCTAATTCTTCCCTCTGCACCTTCTCGCCTGAGTACATCTCGCTAACGTGATGCGATCCGTAAGAAACAAGAGGAATGCAGATTCCCACAACCATTACTATAAATTTTACCCTTTTTGTCATGCCACTGTCCCTATAAAATATAGAAGCTACCACGCCCAAAAGCAATGCGATAATCGGATATACTGGGTTGAAATATCTCCATGCAATGGCCCCACCAAGAACTAATATTAAATAATATACCACAACAATCAGCATAAACCCCAACACTACTAATTTTTGTTTCAGTACTGAATCTCTGCGCCATATTTTAATATGGACAAGATAAAACAGAATTGCCACAATCACCAAAAGCATAATTCCCATATTTCCAAACATATGATTCGCCACAGTACTTAACAGTTCCATGATATAAGAAATCCGCGACGATATCGATGTGTTTTTCAGATAGCTGTAAAACACAACCGCAACACCGCCTGTAAAGAAACTTCTCAGCTTATCCCAAATGATCAGACTCCCCAGAAGACCAGGTATTCCGTAACCAACAGCCAGCCAAAAAAATGCATTCCATTTTTTATTTATTAACATATATAAAACAGCCATACCTGTAATCAGAATAACTAGGATCGTTCCAAACTGATGCGTTCGGAATGCCAAAAAAGCTGTCAGGGCTGCGCCCATTAAACACAAGATTTTTTGCCAAACCCGATTTGACTTTATAAACTGCTGATATATATATATCAACAACATCATATACATTGTCAGCATCATATAACATCTGGCATATAAAACTGTACTGACTGCTCCAGCGCTAAACCCATAGAACGTTATCGTAAAAAACGCACAGACATCACCGAATTCTTCTTTGGCAAACAAATATAAAATTAACTGCGCAATAATAAAACATAATAAATTGAACCCAACACATATACGCCACGGTATGTGCCCCGGATAAACTGATGAAAGCACATTAATAATCGTATAATAAAACACCCCATCCTTCAGAAGTCTGCCTGCCGTACATGCCGCTCCGTCCCTTATGAGTAAATCGTCATAGTTGACAGTCAAACGTTCACAAAACTCCCTCCTGTTATGCTCCGTTCCATAAAAATCTTCAGCCCGATCCCAGTATCGCTTACTTGCCCCTTTTTGCTTGGCTCCCTCCATGGTAAACATCTCGTCAACATGCATCCGCTCTTTTTGCGTTCCCCATGCAACAATAACAAGGCACTGCAATAACAGGATGATACAGAATATCAGAATATTCTTTTTTTTCCCCGTAAATATCCTTTCCCTCACACCAAATTCCTTTTTTACCTTCATTTCCACCCTCTGTCATACTGATGCACCAAAGACAAGTCCAGCATCTTATCATATTCAAACAACATAAATAGCCCGAAATACCGTTCCGCCATATTGCCTTGAAACCGCAGACGGTGTTTCGTGTCATAAATATCCAGTTTATGGCTGTTCACTAACCAGTCAAAAAATCCCATCATTTTATCAAATGTTACCGTATCGATCAGAAAACAGGAACAGAGATTAATATATTTACGCGCAAAAAAATCTTTAAGCGTAT
>CAMQTN010000205.1 GCA_947037115.1 uncultured Lachnospiraceae bacterium | reverse complement strand
AAAATCATATTAGAAGGAGGAACGACAATGGATTACAGAATTGAAAAACGGGAAGAGTTTGAGGTCATTGCCAAAAGAGCCAGATATGGAGGAGGACAGGAAATCAGCCAGAAGAATATCCATGCGACATGGGCGGCTTGCGGAGCGGATGGGACGATTGACACGTTGTGCAGATACGTCAATCCAGAAAATATCTTCGGAGGTGCAATCGTAGGAATATGCTTTGACAACCCGACAGAGGGGGATTTTGACTATGCAATCGGGGCGGCTTATTCGGGCGGTGATGTGGCGACAGGGCTGACAATTGAGAAAGTGCCTGCAAATACTTGGGCGGTGTTCCCTTGTACTGGGAAAATGCCAGAGGCATTCCAAGACTTATATCGAAAGATTTATACAGAATTTTTCCCGACCAGTAAATATCAGCCAGCAGGCGGGATGTGCATTGAGGTCTATCCGAGTGATGAAATTCATGACGATAATTTCCATTTTGAAATATGGCTTTCCGTAGAGGAAAAGTAAAGCCTTTATGCGGCTGATGCATTTATATAAATGTTAAGCATTAGCTTTATGCAATAGGCAGTAACAGTAAGACAGGGCAAGTCCACTGAATTAAAAAAACGATGTTTCGGTGGATTGCTCTGTAATGCTTTCATTACCCTCCGACTTCGCTTTTTGAAGTTTGGAGGGATTTCTTTTGCCCGCAAGCAGCATTTCCTGTTTATACATATCATTCCGAAAATGGATGGATAGCCTGTTAAAAAAATCTTTATTAACACACAGGGACTTTGCACCCTGCAAGTAGAAGTCAAATATCTACATATAGAAATATAATCCCCATAAGCCGTAAAGGTGTGACAGCCTGTGCGGTTTTTCTTATGTCCTTTTTTATCAGAATGTGCCGCATGGCTGTTTCCTCTGTTGGCTGTCATTCGCCGCCTTTCCAATCTGTTTTTTTACATTATCAAAAATTCAGATTGGAGGAAAATACGGTGAAATACGCACCAAGAAAAGTATATATCAAAAAGAATGACGGCTATGTGGAGCTGTCCTATACGGATTTCTGCCGCCGCAGGCAAGCCGACCAAAGTTACATGGACAAGCTGTTTATCCCCGTGCAGGGCTGTCTGCTTGAAGTCGCGCGGGAACAGTACGCAGATTTCTACAAAGATAAAGAGCGGTGGCGTTATCTGAAAAAACTGGACACGAACCACAAGCTGCTCTCATTGGAAGGATTTACGGACAGCGAAGGGAATATGTTTGATTTCATTGTTGATGAAGCGGTGGACATTGCGGAAACTGTTGTCCATGCGGTGATGGTGGACAGGATGAAAACAGCCATGCTCTTATTGTCGGACAGTGAACAGGCGTTGATACAAGCAATCTTCTTTGAAGAACTTTCTGAGAGGGAAGTCGGTTTAAGGTTAGACATAACGCAGAGCGTTGTCAACAAACGCAAAGCCAAAATCCTTGCGAAGCTGAGAAAGATAATGGAAAACAAAATTTAAGGCGTTCAGCCCCCTTGTTTTTTCCTTTGGGAAAATGAGGGGGCTTTTTCCTGCCCTCTCAATCAATTCGATTGGAGGAAATAAGGATGGCATACAACCACGGACGGGAGGACAGGAAATGGCGCATCTGGAAAGAAGCCGAGGAAAAGATTCTGCATGAGTGCGGCGTTGATGAAGCGGTCATTGAACAAATCCGCACAGACGACAGGGCAGATTTTAATTCCAACAGGCGATTTTACCGATGGACAAGCGACTTCGGAGAATGCCTTGAGGAAATAGCGGGCAGGGAGAAACAGGCAGAGATAAGGTCGGTAATGGATTTACTGGATGAGATTGAGAACGAAACGCTGTATTTTGCGTTAGTTACAGTGGACAGGCGTACGTTACAAATCGTCCTTCTGAAAATGCAGGGATATTCCACAAAAGAGATTGCCCCGCTTGTGCATTTGACGGCAGGGTCTGTCTATGCGAGATTGGCTCATTTGCGTAAGAAGCTACGAAAAATTTTATAATAATGTAGTATGGTTTTCTATGAGATGTTGGGTGAGAGGTCAAAGGCTTCTCACTCATTCTTTATATATGGTATCTCTCTATATGTTCTCTAATGGAATTATACAGAAGTATAGTTACCGGACCTGTTTTTATGTTGGGAGCATATTCAAAATGAGGCATAGGGAAATAACAGCGACAATCTATACCCTCAAAAATGCGATCCATGCCATAACCGTTTTTATTTTATTTTGGTCTGCTATAGTAAAGCCAGGTAATCCGTTAATTGTTATCAAGGGAGTTGACATGGCATGGAAAAGAAAGAATCCTTAGCAGGCAAGCGGGGCGCAGCACCTCTTTTTTATGCTGCCAATTTCAGATTACAGAATCACAGAGCTGTCTATGACGGTTTATGAAGAACAGTACGGGTCAGAAAATGAAACAGGAGATTTTCAGGAGGTACTACAATGGACGAACAAAGAGCATGGTTAAAGTCAAGAAGGGGGAAACGCCTGCGCCTGCTGTCGACGGCGCTTTGTATTACCCTGCTTGCCACAATGTATCCGAAGGTACTGGGAACATTGCCTACTCTTGCAGGGAGAACGTGGGGAGAGGATGACACGCTATCTGTGTCTCGTTTCGTGGATCTGCCGGATGAGGTGCGGGAGCAGACGGTTCCCGTGGGGACAGACAGATCGGCGCTGGAACTGCCTGACAGGCTGGAGGCTTATGTGAGCGTGGAGACAGAGGCCGGCACAGAGGACGACACAAAGCCGGGCGAGGAGGACGAGGATAATGACGGCGGGACGACCGGCGAAGGCGACGAGAATAATGACGGCGGGACGACCGGCGAAGGCGGCGAGAATAATGACGGCGGG
>CAMQTN010000204.1 GCA_947037115.1 uncultured Lachnospiraceae bacterium | reverse complement strand
GAGGCGAAAGCCCGCGAGCGAGGGAAACCGGAGGTTTTCGAGCGGGGCACTGCGGGTCTGGCAGAAGCGAGGCGAAAGCCCGCGAGCGAGAGAAACCGAAGGTTTTCGAGCGGGGCACTGCGGGTCTGGCAGAAGCGAGGCGAAAGCCCGCGAGCGAGAGAAACCGAAGGTTTTCGAGCGGGGCACTGCGGGTCTGGCAGAAGCGAGGCGAAAGCCCGCGAGCGAGGGAAACCGGAGGTTTTCGAGCGGGGCACTGCGGAAAATATTATAGAAAGAAGGTAAAATCATGAATATATTAGTAATCAACTGCGGCAGTTCTTCCCTGAAGTTCCAGCTGATCGACTCAGAGACAGAAAAGCAGATCGCCAAAGGCTTATGTGAGAGAATCGGCATCGACGGCAGTCAGATTGTCTATCAGCCTGCGGGCGGGGAGAAGGAGGAGACAGTCACGCCAATGCCTGATCATACCAAAGCGATTGAGCTGGTGTTAAATGCGCTGATGAATGAGAAGACAGGTGTGGTGAAGTCGCTGGATGAAATTGGCGCGGTGGGACATCGGATCGTGCACGGGGGTGAAAAATTTGCATCCTCCACGGTGATCACGCAGGAGGTGATCGAGGCAATTCAGGCCTGCAACGATCTGGCACCTTTACATAATCCGGCGAATCTGATCGGTATTGACGCCTGCAAAAAGCTGATGCCGAACACCCCTATGGTGGGCGTTTTTGATACGGCTTTCCATCAGACCATGCCCAGGGAGGCTTACCTTTACGGACTGCCCTATGAGTATTATGAGAAATATCAGGTGAGAAGATACGGCTTCCACGGCACCAGCCATTCCTATGTGTCGAAAAGAGCTGCGCAGCTTCTTGACAGAAAGTATGAAGATATGAAAATTATTGTGTGCCATCTTGGCAATGGCGCCAGTATTTCAGCGGTAAAGAACGGCAGGTGTGTGGATACTTCCATGGGTCTTACGCCTCTTGAAGGGCTGATTATGGGTACCCGCTCTGGTGACATTGATCCGGCTATTGTTGAGTATATTGCCCACAAGGAGGACAAGACCATCGACGAGATAATGACGGTCCTTAACAAAAAGTCAGGCGTGCTCGGCCTTTCCGATAATCTTTCCTCGGATTTCCGGGATCTTGAGAAGGCTTATGTGGCCGGAGAGGACAGGGGTCTTCGCACGATTCAGACATTCGCTTATCGTGTGGCAAAGTATATCGGCGCATACACGGCAGCCATGAACGGTGTGGATGTCATATGTTTTACGGCGGGTGTAGGAGAGAACAATCCTTTGGTCAGAAGTCTTGTCTGCGACCGGCTTGGATATCTGGGGATTACTTTGGATCAGGAGAAAAATGAGGTGCGCGGGGAGGATCGGGAGATCAGCACGTCTGACTCCGAAGTGAAAGTGCTCGTAGTTCCCACCAATGAGGAACTTGCCATTGCCAGAGAGACGGCGGCGCTGGTGAAATGATGTGGGATAAGGGGCGGAGATAAAAATCTCCGCTCCTTTTTAGCAATGCTTACAAAGACGACTTCTATGCAAAAGGAAAGGCAAAAAAAACAGCGATGTTGATATTCTGGTTGACAGTGGGCTGAGAGGACTTTCCTTTTTTGGACTGCTCGAGGATGTTGTGACATCTCTTGGAAAAAATGTTGATTTGCTTGATGTGTCACAGCTCACATCGGATTCACTGGTTGGTGAAGAGATTAAAAAAATGGAGTGGTAATTTATGGACAATAAAGATAGACAGGCTTTGAAGAAAATTTATAATCATATCATAGCTGTATTACGCTACAGGGTGAACAAAAAAGGGGCGCTAAACTAACGCCCCGCTCCAATCTTTTTATCGCTGTTCAAAATGTGGTTTACCAGCCATTCTGTCAGAAATTCCATCATGTCCTCCAGTGTTTCCTGCTGGTTGTCGTCGATATGCTCCAGATCCATTTCTTCCAGCCTTGACACAAATGCCTCATGTGCCCGCCTCTGTGCTTCAAGCCCCTCATAGTGGATGTTTTCCATATAAAGTTCTTCATCCTGGAAATGAAATTTGGTGTACTCCCTCAGCTCTTCCAGAAGCCGGACAATCTCATCATATTTGTCTATGGCCATCTCATCGGTCATCACCCGATATACGTCTCCGATGATACGGAACAGTTCTTTGTGTTCCTTGTCAACGATTGCGATACCGGTAAGATATTTGTCAGTGAACTCGGGCGCTGTCCGCTCCTCCAGAGGTTTTAACTTGCCGATCATAAGGTCAGAGCTGATGATATGGCGGTACAGCCATGTGACAAGATAACGGAGCAGATCTTCCAGGACAGCCTGTTGCGCATTGTCGGAGGAAAAGGAATTTGTGATGCCGTTGATCTTATCACGGAAGAAGAGATGCTGGCGCTTTTGCAGATTCAGCTCCGGGTGGCGGATGCTTTCCATATATTCCTCCTCGTGCCGGAAATGTTCCTCTGCATATTGTTCCAGACGCTCCACCATTTCTATGATACGGTCGTATTTATCATTTAAAATCTGATTATCCAACAAATCCTGTGTCTCGTTTATAATCCGGAAAAGTTCCCTGTGTTCGTTGTCGATTGCTTCCACGCCGATCAGACAGTCGTCCGTAAAATGATACATACTAAGATACCTCCTTATGTAATTGCATTTCTTTTATTATATATCATGTCAGCAGGAAATCAAGCGCGAACGAAGGGAGCATTTGATTTCACCTGACATGATAACGAAAGAATCAGAGAGCACGAAGTGCGGCAGACGCGAAGCGGCTGGATTCTTGAGAGTGAGTCAGCAGGAAATCAAGCGCGAACGAAGAGAGCATTTGATTTCACCTGACATGATAACGAAAGAATCAGGGAGCACGAAGTGCGGCAGACGCGAAGCGGCTGGATTCTTGAGAGTGAGTCAGCAG
>CAMQTN010000203.1 GCA_947037115.1 uncultured Lachnospiraceae bacterium | reverse complement strand
GGAAGTGTTTTTGAAAAAACTGCTACAAAATTTTATTTTTTTGCAAAGGACTGACTATAAATGCCGAAATACGCTGAGTTCCAGACATTCAGGGAACAAAACTTAATAACCGAAGCTGACGGGGATATGCTCCACCGTGAAGCCCGTGCGCTTGCCCTCCGGCGTATCGAGGAAAGCGCACGGACAGAGGAGGATTTCAGGGAAGTCATTAAATGGTGGGATAAACTGGATGCTAACAGGGAACGCAGGGAAAGGGATCATGAAAAAGGACGCTCCGTTGTCCCTCTGGAATGGGGCACAGACGAACCATATCTTTCTGACAGGCCTTCCTATGACACGGTTTTAAGAAGGCTCATGCTTGCAGGCGATTTCATTGACCTCATATTTGACTGCCCGGAAACGCTACATGAACTTGTCACGGATGCGGATTTATCAAGAATATTAAAAGACCTGAAACCGCATCTCAAAAATATGCTCTATTATCTGTTCCTGCATGATTACTCTGCTGCGGAGTATGCGGAGAACATCGGACAGTCAGACCGGAATATCCGTGGCATTCGGGAGACTGCACTGAAAAAGATACGGAAACTTTATGGCGGCATACTCGCATACAGACAAGAGAACAGCCTTCCGATGACGATTGATGAAAAATATTTCTTAAACAATGGCG
The DNA here is from genome assembly GCA_947037115.1 of uncultured Lachnospiraceae bacterium. Lineage (GTDB taxonomy): Bacteria > Bacillota > Clostridia > Lachnospirales > Lachnospiraceae > UBA3282. The sequence goes on along the minus strand of CAMQTN010000203.1, from coordinate 2,272 downwards.
TGCGGAAGAAAAAGGACAGCAGACAGCTTGACCGATAACAGGTAACTGCTTATAATATAGGAAGTATTACATCAGATGATGCAATGAGCGCAAGAGAGGAAAGAGGGAGCTTGCTCACTCTTGACGAACGGCGAATGCCGATCATGAACGAAGTTCATGATATGATAGATTGATGGATTGGAGCAGATTTTCTATGAAGAATTTATTTGAACATACCAGCGCACCGTGGATTCGGTACAGCAACTACGAATATAAAACAGATAATAATGACAATCTTTACATAACCGTTTCCAAAGATGCCAAGCCGGAAATGTACCGCCCCATGCAGAAAGCAGGACAACTCGTTATGGATGCCGTAAATGTCGGACTTGCCGCCATGCACAAAGTCCCGGAAGAAGAACTGAAAGAATCTGTCCTCGGTTTTGTGCGGAAGTACGGTTTCCTCGGCTTTATGACCGCCCTGCCGACAACAGCGGATTTTATCACCTATGAATCCGTGTATCTTCCCAAGAACCACTTTATAAAGGAAGAATCCCTCTCCACTGAGGATTACCTTTCTTATTTCTATCCTTTTAATAAGCCGGATTTCAGAAAAAAAGGCGTGGAATCGGGATGGTCTGTGACTGACCGTGAGGGCATTGCAATCGCAATGGCTATGGGGAATGCGCCGCAGGCTGTGACGATGGGATTCCAGAAGGAATATGCCGAAAAGTACGACTGGATTGTGAAAGAGTTTACTGACCTTGCGTTTACGTTTATGACAAGTTTCCTTTATTACCTCGATTATGATTCGCTTGACGAAGATACCCGCAGCCTGTACCGTCAGGGCATTTCCGCTTTCGGCGGTATTGCCCCAACTTACCGGATCGCACTTGAAAAGGATGCGCCCGTCATTGTATGGGACTTCCATTCCCTACTTATCATGGTTCAGATGTGTTTCTCCTTCATGCTCACGGATAAGGACAGCGATATGCGGATGTGCAAGCACTGTAAAAAAGCTTTTATTGCAAGCAGAAAAGGAAATGAGTTTTGCAGTCCGCAATGTAAAAACCAATATAATGTATACAAATCAAGAGAAAAGAAAAAGGGGAACAAAAACGATGATTGAAAACAGGAATGTAAATATCATAACCGATGCTGACGGTAAAAAGCTGGCCTTGATTAACGATATACGTTTCAAGGGCAAACGGCAGATTGACTGGGATGATGTAAAACAATATCTTGAGGGATATGTCGGTGACTATTACGAAATTGAAGAAAGTGCAGAACGTATTTATATCGGAAATGAACTTCCGGAAGAATACACGGAATCAGAGAGCCGTAAAAGCCTTATGGGGGCTAATGCGAAAGCTAAGGCAAATGCCGCCACTGCAATACCGGAGCTGATCCAGATAGCATCCAATCCGGCTTATGAGGAAAACCGCAAGGAAAAACACAATAAAAATGCCAAATTCGGCTGGTACAGGTATGATGTCCGTTTTGCCCTCCCGGTCTATGAAGAAAACGTACTCGTCAGATACAATATTTTCCATGCCCGGCTTCTAATCAACCACGCTGAAAACGGCAAAAAATATCTGTATGACATTTTGGCAGTAAAAAAAGAAACGAGCAAGCCGTAACAAGATGTACGGTGAAAACCCATTTCTTATTGTCAATAATAAGCTATTTTTCCCGTCCTGTCAATCCCCGATTTTGATTTTTTCAAAATGCCGCCATTGGCATTTCTAATGCAATGGGGGAACTTTGTTCCCCCTTAACTACCCCATAGCAGGAAGCGCAGAAGATGTCAAGACCGCCGCAGGCGAGGCAGAGCCGATGTCTTGACATCTTCTGCGCTTCCTGCTACCACCTGCGGGATTTCCACAAAATTAAAGAGAATAAATCAAGTCATGCAGCACTATTTCCTCCGCCCTGCTCCTGATGCTGTTTGTTTTTTGAATCCAAAGCAGCCAGTCATCGGATTTTAGCTGCTCCGTCACACCCTCGTTTTTTGCCATCTGTCTTACAAGCCTGTCCATCATTTCATTACATTCCTCGTCAATCTCTGCAAGATGCTTCCATAAGGTTTCCGACAAAAGCATATAAGAATAAATGCCCCTGTGGTTTTCTTCCAAAAACCGCTTTCTCATTCTCCCATACTTCCCGATCTGATATTCTATTGTATCCGAAAGTTTGAGATCAGGGATTAGATAATCGCCTTCCCAATGATATGTAATCTCCATATACAACCGCCTTTCTTTGTGCTAAACTGTTTACAGATACGAATAAAAGG
>CAMQTN010000202.1 GCA_947037115.1 uncultured Lachnospiraceae bacterium | reverse complement strand
CTGGTGCAAATAGCAGGTGCTGTATTCACTGTTATTTGCGCAATGCTGTACTAGTTTTGTATGAAACGATTCTGCTTTTACCAGCAGATCTTTGAGCTGCTGTTTCTGCATTCCGTCCGACAATGCAGTAAGCCACATGTGTTCCTGTGGGTTCAGTTCTTTTGTGACTACTATCTGCGTCGGAAACAGAACGCCGTCTTTTACATAGTATATCCCCTTAAATGGATTTTCAAGCCGGATTCCATGTTCCTCGAAATAACGAAACAACTTTACCGGCTTGGCTTTCCGGATCAGGGACGTTGTAATCTCATCTGCCTGCGTTCGTCTACCGTGTCCCCATAAGCCTTATACAGGCTCGTATATGCCCCCACCTTGTAAAGCGTATCAATGTTCAGCTCGTCCTTTGGCGATTTGTACTCAATAATATTATATTTCCTGAACAGCCTGCCGATTTCATTCCTGATCGGCTGGTCACCCTCCTTTTTGATGATCAGCAGGTCGATCTCCAACGCCTGTTGGTTGAGGCTGAAATCCCTGAAATATGACAGGTTTGCCCTCTCCTCTGCAAGCTCCAGATCGACAGCTGGTTTCAAGCCCAAATGCCATTGTGTACTTGTCTCTTCCACATCGTTTCTCCTTGTTTCTTTTAGTATACCATATCCCTGATTTTTTTCAATGTTGCAATTTGAAATTTAATTGTATGTAGCACGCCTTTTGTTCTAACAAATTATCATTTTTATGAGTGCCTGTCCCTGTCCTGACTTGAAGTCATTTGCCTTAAAAAGTCAATAAACTCAACAATAGACTTCTGAGCAGTAAGAAATGACCAGAATATAGCAGGAATACCGTCATAATCACTATAGAAATCCATACCCCTGGGCGTTACAATCCCTGTGAGGTTTGGGAGTATGGAAGAAAGGAAGGGGGGCCAAAGAACAATATAAAGAAAGATATTTTCTCATTGTCAGATGATATCATACAATACCTTCAATATTCAGCGTTTACAATCCAGATCTGAATATAAGGAATTAGATTAAAGTTGGAACTGCCTTTTTGGGGGCACAAAAAAACACTGGACAATCTCTCAAAAGTCCAGTGTTTTCAAGGCATTCAGCCAGTCGTTGCGACAGGATTCGAACCTGCGGCCTCTGCGTCCCGAAAACAATGGAACATAGGATGAATGGCATTGGCAAAAGATGTATAAAAACGCCTGAAAGCATTCGCTTTACGGTGATAAGGAAGTATAGAAACTAACTTATCATCAACGCTGACAAACAGGGTGCAAGCAAGAACAGAGAACACATCACTTTCATTAGTGGTCGGTTCTCTGCTTTTTGTTACGCAATAGAACGCTGTTTTTGAGGGTAGGGATATAAAATATCGTCTAAGTGTTTTCCATGCTCTGAAAGCCGCATAAATCAAGGACTTTTTAACCTCTACTGCGTAACATACCTACCCAAGAAAGCATTAGTTTTATAAAGCGATTGGATTAGACGGATTTTGAACACCGTAACAACTCCCGGTGTTGGATTATCCGATATTGGATTTTCCGACCCCTAACCCCTTTCCTTTGAAGCACAATATAGTGACAGAGCTGCAAGAATGGAAAAGAATGGAACGGAAACGGCAGTATAAAGAAATATTGTTTACTATGTTACGCAATAGAACACCGTTTTTAAGGGTAGGAGTATAAAACCCTTACCCTTGTCCTTATCGCCGCTGTAATGCGCTTAAATCAAGCGAGAAACACCCTCTATCGTGTAACAATCATTCCATACTGGATTGAGGGCGAAAGCAGTCTACTGATTTCGTCCTCTTGACTGCCCATTAGCAAAGGCGGGAAAAGCTGTCAAGGGCGCGTAGCGCGAAGTTTACCCTTGACAGCTTTTCCTGTCTTTGCTACTTCCTATCGGTCGAAGCGGAATTTCAATATGGCTTCAACCAGTTTTGCCTTTAATCTGTCCTGTGTGTCGTCATTGATATGCCCCTTATACATAGACAGGTATTTGATGTGTGCGGTGTAGTGCCGCAATACTGCGTCTACCGCTTCCGGCTCTCCGGCAACGGCTTTTTCGATTACTTCAAAAGGTATCAGCTTTTTGTTCCTCATGTTCCAATCTCTCCCATTCTTTCCGCAACTGTTTCAGCGCGACATTTCTTCTGTGATTTATCGTACTTCTACAACGCCCATACAGTCTGCCGATTGCTTCATCACGATAACCGATGAAGTAATATAGCAACAAAACTTCTTGCCTTAACTCCGGCAACTTTGCTAATGTCGTCGCTAACCGTTCATCATCAACGATAACTTCCTTTCCCAACACAAGAAATACGGTCGGCTTGTCCTGCTTTTCAAAGTAGCTGTCCATAGCAGACGGTTCAAAATATCGTTCTGACATCAGATAGTCAAGGGATATTTCTCTTGCTTCTTTCCGCTTCAAATCCCGCCATGCGTTAATTGCTTCATGGCGCAGGACAATCTTGCAGAACGCATGGAAAGCATATTCGATATGTTCCATGAACTGTTCAGAATATCTCATTTTCTCTCACCCCCTTTCTTCCCAGTAGGGGGCTATTACAACAAGAACCCATGCAGAATATATCCGCATAGGTTCTTGAGTAATATGAGTTATTAAGACATACTAAATGATATGTGTATTCATACTCATAGGCGCAATAATCCTCGTTAATGGCTTGGATTTTTTTGACAGGTCAATGATTGTTGGATTTTGTCGATATGATTTATGCTTCATGGCGGTACCTCTTTTTAGACATCGCGTCAAAAGGAACGTGTAAAAAGCTCTCTGCTGAACAACAGTTTTTTCTTTGTCGTCATTCAGCAGATTGGATTGAATTATCAAAAAAGGAGCCGATAACAGCAGTTCAAATCTGCGTGTTATCGGCTCTGCGTCTGTGCGTCCGGCTCTTTGATAACCGAAATATGAAATTGTGTTACATTGATTAAAATTTCCTGCTTACATTTGGGACAGAACAGCGGG
>CAMQTN010000201.1 GCA_947037115.1 uncultured Lachnospiraceae bacterium | reverse complement strand
CACTTCTAGCTTCGTCGGCAGCGTCAGATGTGTATAAGAGACAGATATATAGTGGTCGAATTACATTATCCGACAACTCCTTTTTCCTCTAATCAAATTTAACTTCCGTACCTCTTATTATGATTTTGTTTCCTTCCGACAGCACCAGTCCGCCTTGATTGCTCTGCATTAGGAACTGGTCTTTTACACGGATAGACAATGCATTCTCTGCATAAAGCGTTATTTTCTCTTTCGCCTGCACATTGACAGACTCCTGCGCCTGAATACGGATTGTGCCGTCTGTTAATATCGTGATACTTGATTTATCTTCGTTACAGGAGAGTTTCACAGAATCTGCGTTTAATGCTAATTCCTGTCCATATTTCGTTCTAAAATATCGGTTATTCGGGTCTTGCATTCGGTCACTGCCGCCCTGCGGTGCATCATAGTTGCTTACCGCGCTTAGCGCAATCGCTTCCGCTTCCTGTTTTGACGGAAAATAAATGCGCACATCATCGTCAATTTCCGGCATACAATACCATCCGCTTCCGTCAGGAGATGCCGACAGCGTGGAATAAGGAAACCAGTGAACCGCCCGTTCTATATGCGCTCCGTCAATTTCCATTGCTGCCTGTATTTTATTTTTGGATACACGCACCACCTTTGCCATAAGTGCCGCTCCAATTAAGTGCATAGGATAAGATGCCTGTACCACCAGTCCCTTAGCGCTTTGCAGACAGTAGGTTCCTATCATTTCCTGCTGTTCAAAAGAATACTGATAAGCATATACAGCAAGGGGCTGTCCTTGGACTGCCGCTGTATCAAAGATTCCCATAAGATGTTCTGAGGAGATTATATATTGCGTAAAATCTGCCGCATGGACTTCTCTTTTATTTGCTTTTAGATAATAATACGAATCCATATCCTTATCCATTTCCAGCACTGTATAGGAAAGCGCTGTTTCTGGAAACTTTGGTACACCAGCAAACAATTTTAACCCCGCTTTTTGGCTGTCCGGTGTTAGGGCAAGCCCGACAAGGGAGAGTACTCTCTTTAAAAAGTCCCAGTCGGTTTCTTCATATTGAATAATTAGATTGCCAATTTCCTGACTGTCGCCTGTATAAATCAAACTGCTTCCTGTATAATCCTTTAATATTTCCTGCGTTAATGCTTGAAATGTTATATGTGCATTTTGGAACGATCGGGAATGTTTCGTGCGATCCATCAGCCAGCTTCGACTCTTACCTTCCACACAGGCAGTTTTCATCTGCCCGGATTCTGTTATTGAAACCCCTGTAACAATGCCGGAAAAAAGATTTTTCGTTCCTTCACTGCCCTGTATAATAACCTCTATATCCTGACCATCTGACACACCATACAGAAATTCTTCCTCATTTTCAACCAGTCCGCTTAGCTTTAGTGTACTGTGTTCCCCAATATGGGACTGAATTTCACACGCCAGTATCTTATCCAAAGAAAGCCCTGTTACTTTTACATCATGTAAACTGTACATTGCACACCTCCGCTAATTATTCTCAATCACAGATGCTTCCAGCTTAACGGTGTCATCTGTTATGCAGATTTTACTGCCGGTATCATTGATAATTTGTATTTTTACGCCTGCTGTAGCCTCGATTGTCCCTTCTTCTTCTGTCAGGAAATAGATTTTTCCCTGAGAATATAGTTTAATATTTTGTTCTTCCTTAACATTGATCTGTATTTTCCCGTCATTGGTCAGCGCAATATCACCTTTTAATTTTCCAACACATAAACGTATTCCATTATCAATAAACTTCAAGGCTTTGCCGTCTGGCATAACAATATCTTTTAAATCTGGATTGCCAATAGGACTGTCTGCTTCTGGTGCGGACTGTCCTTCAATATTTGCGACCGCATACCCCTCACGCTCATCACCAGTAGGGAAAAATACTCTAACTTGATCGCCTATTTTCGGCATACAGTACCATCCATTTCCATCTGGAGAAGCCGCTACAGTGGAATACGGATAAAAATACTGGTCATCACAATAAAGCAGTACATCTGTTTCCAACGCAGCACGCAGATGACTGCGCTTTACTTCTGTTACGACACCATACAGGGATACACCGCAAAGAAGCGGATTATGGTATTTTACGACTTCCATACCTTCCTTAAAATACAATCGGTATTCATTTATTAGAATCCCTTGGCTGAGATATCTATTAATTTTTCCAATATATAATTCCTGCCCATGAAACTGGATTTTTTCACCCAATGGAAAAATATCATTTGCCTCGACGATATAACACATCTGTCCTTTTAATTCTTTTTCTTTGTTTTTTGGTGTTGTGTCACGCCAAATGGTATAGGGCATCAAATCCCAATCCGTTTCCACTATGGTATCCATAAGTCCCATACGCAGGCAGATTCCCGGCATTGTACTGTCCACATAAGCCGCCGTTCCATAATGGGAAAGCATACGGTTTAAAAATGCCCAGTCGGTTTCCTGATACTGTACTGCTATCTGCCCTAACGCTTCCTCTGGTACAGCAATAAGTGCCTGACTGTCTGCATAAAACTCCAATAGACCAATCAATAATTGGCTGTTTGTTATTGAAATATCCTGATACGAGCCATTTAGTACCGTTAGATCCATAAAATAGCTTTGTATTACAGCTTCTAAATAGACTTCACACCTGCCCCCTCTGGCTTTTGCTTCCATTTTGGTTACAATGCCATAAAATATCGGCTGCAGAGCCTGTCCTAAATCTGCATACAATGCCACATCCCCATATTCCTCGTACAAAAGATACTCTTTTGCACCTTCTTCTGTTTCTGCACTTACAGACATTAAACCATGTTTTCCCGCTTCCTCAACAATGGACAGCTGATATACAGACAATGGTGTTTCGCCTAATTTCAACAGAAGATTTCCATATGTAATTGCATCCGTCATGATGCAGCCTCCTTCCTAACGGTTTCTCTCCTCGATTACATGGGCGATTGCTTCCATATATTGTTATTTTCACACGATACATAATT
>CAMQTN010000200.1 GCA_947037115.1 uncultured Lachnospiraceae bacterium | reverse complement strand
ATTCCGGTATGGCGGGCATGATCCGTGCGGACGGCAGCCCGAAATACAGCATGGCGGGGCTTTTAGTGGGCTGTATTACCAACATTATCCTTGACCCAGTCTTCATTTTTGTTTTCAATCTGGGTTTAAAAGGAGCGGCCTGGGCGACCATTATCGGGCAGATACTGAATGCGCTTCTGTATCTTGCTTATATTTGGAAATTTAAGAGCATCAGGCTGGATAAAAAGTGTTTCCGCATTTCAGGAACAGTTCTGGCGAAGGTCAGCAGTCTGGGCATCTCCAGTTTCATCACACAGATCGCCATTGTGCTGGTCATGGCGGTTACCAATAACATACTGGTGTCCTATGGTGCACAGTCGAAATACGGCGCGGAAATTCCCCTGACCACCATAGGCATCACCATGAAGGTGAATCAGATCGTCTCTGCGGTCCTGCTTGGACTGGCAACGGGCGCGCAGCCCATCTGGGGGTACAATTACGGCAGCGGGCAGAAGGACAGGGTAAAGCAGACATACCGTATTATATTGACCGCGTCAACGGTCATGTTGATCCTGGCATTTTTTGTCTTCCAGTTTGCGCCTATGAGCATTGTCCGTCTGTTTGGTTCCGAGTCAGAGCTGTACAATGAGTTTGCGGTGAAATGTTTCCGTATCTTCCTTCTGGCGTGTCCCATCAACGGGCTGCAGATGGCAACGGGCATTTTCTTCCAGGCAATCGGGAAGCCTACCCAGGCAACCGTCCTGTCCCTGTCCAGACAGATCGTTTACCTGCTCCCGGCAACCCTGCTGCTGCCGCTGGCATTAGGGGTGGAAGGGGCATTGTGGGCAGGGCCGCTGGCAGATGTGCTGGCGTTTATCACAACCCTGGTCATGTTGAAATTATACTGGAAAAAAATTTAAGGAGGCAGCATGCTTTACAACCAATACGAGGGTGAGCAGGAACAGTTGCAGGACGAGGTAAACAATTACAAGGCAGAGCAGACACAGTACGAAAATGACCGCAAAGGGTGTTCAGATACCATGCGGAAGGTAGAGATTCATTTTAATTTTATCGGGGAATACATACCGCCGACTATGGCAGAGAAACAGCCGACACCTGAAGAACTGGAAGAAATAAATAGGCTCTCGGAATCTTGAGCCTGCCGACCAAAACTCAGTGGCTGACTGAACATTGAAAAGTAAATATTGTCCAAAATAGAATTGCTGAAATAAATTTTGAGAAAAAGGGCGCAGTTTACTAGACCATGCGCCAGACAGGGTTTATAATGGTATTGCTTATTCAGTTAAGCGGATTGCTTAAAGTGCATCTTTTAGGTGGGGCGTCTTTGGCAAATCCCATGCATCAAGATGCTGACACATCATGATGGCAAACAGGCGGCAGTACCACATCTTAGAGGAGCGGTATCTGCCGTCTTCTAAATTTATAGTCTACTTTCTCACGTTTGTTACAGCGTTCAGCAGAAGTCCTTGCATTGTATTCCAGTTTCCACTCCTTGCTGCTACGGGGAGGGTTCTCTGTCGGCATTGAGGTCAATGAACGGGGTAATCCCATGGTGACGGTAGTATTCATAGTAAGGCATGGCATCATGTGCAGAGTCCAGAAGAAGTTTGGTGACTTTCGCTTCCGGAAGGAACAGCTTCATGGAGAACCAGTCATAAAGGAAGCCGATGGAGTCATGCCTGGAGGCAGGACCGGGGAAAGGGAAAACCGGCAGGTCATTCTCCGGGTCGGCGGCAGTGAGCATATACAGGCCATAGCCGAAATACCAGCACGGCCGGTGGGAGCCCCATCCAATGTTACAGTCCGGCTGGCTGTAGATACGGTTACACCTGCAGTCCCGGATTCCTTTTTCGGGGCAGCAGCAGGTACGTTTCTTACGTTCCTTTGCGGCAGTGTAGACAGGTGTGCCGTCCCCGGCAAGAGAAAGGCTGAGAAGGTCGATCAGCCCGTCCTGAACAGAGCGTTCAAGGAACAGCCCTTTAAAGACATCATAAAGCCGTTTACAGGGAGCCATATCCTTTGGGGGATGGAGCCTGAACTGTTCCAGGAGCTCTTTTACAGAGACCTTCTCCACTGGCGGAGCCTTTTCACCTTTCTTATCGGGTTTCTTCGGTCTTTCCTCAGGCAGATGAGATGTACAGGGTCGGAAAGGTTATCCTTATCAGACAGCCAGAGACGGCTCTGGAAACCATAAAAGGTACCGCCCCCCCGGGGTGTCGCCAACGGGAAAGCCGGAACGGATTGCTTTCATAATCAAGGGCGCGAAGCGCCACATTTTTTTAGGCGATTTGTCAATAGTTTTATGAAAAAAAGTGGGGGAATTTATAAAAATGGGGTCTGGGAAGCCACATAAAATAAGGCTTAGAGATTCCGAGAGTATATTAGCAGAGAAAAGGAGGTTGTGACGATTATGATGAATTTATTTGATGACGAACAGATAATGAAAACATATGCGAAGGATATTGAAAAAGAAACAGAAAGAAAGACGGCAGAAACAATGATAAAAAAAGGGAAAATGACATTGGAGGAAATTGCAGATTATATCCCAACATTATCTTTTGATGAATTAAAAGAAATCGAAGCCGAGGTTATGCAGTTAGCGTAATCGGCAAAACAATTTAATATCAAAATAACAGCGTAAAGGCGCATGGAACAGTAAATTGTAAACCATGCGTCTTTTTTTACGCCCAAGAGGAGAAACATGAGCGACAACATTCAGACCAACACCACAGGGCGATTAACGCCCTGTTTGCAAAAGAAGATTGATAAGACAACCTACTTAGTCGAGGTACATTTTTCTGATACCAGTACCCAAAGCGTAGAGGATAAGCTAAAGCGTGTCATTCTTCACGACTTAGAACATGGAAAACGGGGCAGACCAAGAAAAAATGATAAAAAATGATGAATATGTCCTTGACAAGTAGTGACAGGTATTGCATCTCTTTATCCATGCGGATATGACATTTAAAAAGAAGCACCGCATGGTGAATATTTCGCTCTGAGAGAGCTATCGATATTCATTTGAGATCCACCTGTCAGG
>CAMQTN010000199.1 GCA_947037115.1 uncultured Lachnospiraceae bacterium | reverse complement strand
GCAAAGTGTAGTGTGTTATACGCTCTGTCGGCGTTGCCGTGAAAATGCCGTTGCCGCCGGGGAGGGCAAGGGCATTTGAAGCGGCAGGAAAACAGGGCTTTGTTTGGGGCTGGGAAGCCGGAAACAAAGGGCTGGTTTCAGCAGCAGACAGGGCGTATATGAAAGCCCTCGTCCACCGTCCTCAGCCTATGGGACAAAATGTCCCAAACCTTTAGACACCGTGACTATATGTGTGGCCACACTCATTTATTTTAGTGGTCGTTCTTTTCTCAAAATTGAAATGGGCGGGAAGCCATTTTAGGGCTTTCCCGCCTTGATTGCCCATCAGCAAAGGCAGGCGGGGCTGTCAACGGCGGCGCATTTGTGCGCCGTTCATCTTGACCGTTGACTGGCTCGGCTGCCTTTGCTATCTCCCCCGATAAACTGAAAGTTTTAGATTAGTCCCACACGATTTCCAAACAATCGAAGTTATCTGGAATTGGTGGTACGCACGAATAAGTATTTAATTCAAATGCCTCTATTGTAATTACTCCATCAGAGCATAGCCATTCGCAATTTACTAATTTTTCTAATTCCGCAGGCAAAATGGTTGTGCAAATCACGATTGTATCTCCTGCAAGAACTAATTCTTCTTTCCCATTGTTTTCTACGATTTCTGTATCATCGTGGAGAGCAACACGCACCCATGCTATGTCAGGCATTAACTCAATCTTTTGTAGCATATTTCGTATTTCAGAAAGCGTTGGACGGCCAAATTCCCATTAGTTCGGAGCAATGGAATCCTCCTCTGTGTTTCCATCGAAAAATTCATCAAGCGTTAGTAATGGCAAGCGTTCTTCATTTTCTTCCAATATTTTTTTGAATGTATTCAACTCTATCATAGTCACAATTCTCCTCGCAAATCAGAATTAGTTGATTTTATCCTCTCCCCGGATTTTCTTGTTTTTCCGTTCTTCTAACTCCGCAATTTGGTTCATCAAGCAATCTGAAAAAGTCCCCTCAATCGGTGTAGCTTCTCCTGTTGTGTAGTAGTCAAGAAGGACTATGTTATTATTCTTGTCAAAACAAAATATTTCATCACCATTCCCTATAATGGACAAGAATGGGATAAAATCAGTAAAACCTTCATCGTGTAGTTCTTTCGTTTTTTCACGAATATCCAAAAAATCGGGTATTCCATTGGCAATTCCATAGACTATAATTCCTCGACAGAACGACCAAAATGGGCCTATGTCATATTGTTTCGCTTGTGGCCATATTTCTTCTCGAACCTCCATATAAAGCCCACCTAATGGGGACATAGTGAACTCTCTAAAATCAGCAGGAAGATTTATCCCATACTGATTTTCAAAATCCTTTATATCCTGCTCCGATGGCTCATTTCCCATACAAGCTACAACCTGATAAGTCTGCTTATCATAATTATGGAAATAATCATAAACTTTTTCCAATGACATAATATACCTCCTACAAAATGCGATTTTTTATTTTCTTACTTCCGTCCCCGCTGTGGGGTTGGTTTTTTCAGCAAGTCCGACTTCTGTGCAATCTTTTTCAGCCACTTCTTTTCTTCCCCGGACAGCTTCTTAAAGTTCAGCCGCAGCCGTTTGCAGATAAACGCCAAAGACGCTTGCTCCGGGTCACTGTCTGGGTTGGTAATTTCGGTAGCGGCTTCCAATAATCCTTTCAGCGGGTTATCCTCCGGGACGCTGAAAAAATCCTCCCTGTGGGCTTCCCGCAGGCCGGCGGCTATCTCGTCTATGTCCTGCTGGATTATGTAACGGCAAAAGCTGTCATCATCAATATGGGCAGCGATAAGCTGTCTTAACTGCGGGTCGGTCAAGCCGGGATTGTGCTGTTTCATAATCATTGCGCTCATAGCGTCCACAATGGCGTTTGCGCTCTGTACCTGCTTCACCGCCGTTCCGTTCACATAGATTTCAAGGTCGGCCATCAGCTTGATAAAATCCGGGTGCGCCGCCAATTCGCACAGCAGAGCATTGTCCACCTGCCCGCTTTTCAGCAGGTCAATCATTTCGTCACTCAAACGCAGGTCTGCAAGATCAGCGTTTGGGTGACGCTTCATTTCAGACAGCCCCAGCAGATAGTCGGTGGTCACGCCGTAAAACTTCGCCAGCTTGATAAGAGCATAGTGGCTGATGTCCTTAAAATCGTCCGCTTCATAACTGCCCAACGCAGACTTGGAGAGGTTCGTCTGCTCTGCAAGCTGTTCCAGCGTCAAGCCACGCTGCACACGCAGGTCTTTCAAGCGTTCTTGAATGGATAAAGACATTTTCTCGCCCTCCTTGTCTGTTCGATAAATCGGAAGTTAGTGAATCGGTAATAATTCCATATTTTTTGCCCGCTTTAGATTTATTTTAAGGTCGTCATATCCAAACGGCTTGCCATGTCCCGGATATATTAGATTTGGTCTAAGTGCGATGATTGTTTCCCAAGATTTTAGGAAATCCGTTTTATCCTCCGCCCAAATAGTTATTCTGTGTAAACTTGGCAATCCGTTCATAGCAGCGTCGCCGCAGAATAGAGAACCGTCATTAGTTAAAAGAGATATGGAATCGGCGGTGTGACCGGGAGTATCAATGATTTTTCCTTGCAATAAAAGTTCCACTTGCTTACGGTTTTGTTCGGTCACTTGAATACATCTACATGAATATTCTTGCGTTATTGGAGGAAACAAATGCTTGCCCTTGCCAACAAATTTCATTAAGAAACAAAAGAGCAAGGCAATCTTGGTTGTGCAACCGCCATGAAAAGAGTTTTGCCCTTTATATAATCTTTCTAACGCCTTGTCACTCATAACGATTTGAATGTCAGAGCATTCCGAGAGTATTTCATTCAAATAGCCTGCATGGTCATCGTGAGCGTGTGTCAGAAAAATATATCGTATCTGTTGAGGGGCTATTTGCATCTTTGCCAGTTGCTTTTTGAAATGTGCAAATCCTCTTTCATACCCTGTATCAATCAGTACATAGCCGTTGTCAATAGGATATATCCAATTATTTACTATCCTGCTTCCTGCATTGAGCATAG
>CAMQTN010000198.1 GCA_947037115.1 uncultured Lachnospiraceae bacterium | reverse complement strand
GTAAAAGAATTTGCCCCTAATTATAACAATACTAACTATAACAATCAAAATTATACTGATATGAGTTATACCAATCCTATCAATCAATCTGTGGAAAGCATGGACAGCGCAGGCACACAGGGAAAAGATGATATGATTGATGTGATAGATGAAGCAAACGCATATATGGCGCTGATCCGTGGCAATCTGGAATATGAACACCACATGAAATATGACCAGCATGGGGATAAGGAGATGTATGAGGAAATCTATGAAACCGTCTGCGATGTGGTCTGTGTGAAGCGAAAGACAATCCGTATCAATGGGGAGGATTACCCTTACGAGCTTGTAAAGTCCCGATTTTTGAAACTGAACAGCAGCCATATAGAGTATGTCATGGGCTGCATGAGGGAAACTGTCACAAAGATTACCAATATCAGGGCATATCTGATTACGGCACTTTACAATGCCCCCTCAACCATGAGCCATTACTACCAGCAGGAGGTGCAGCATGATATGTATGGCGGAGGGTGGGAGGAAAAAGGAATTACTTAATAAACTTCTGGACACAATGTCCAGAGGCGGCAAAAAAACAGAGCAGTTTATTTTTCTGTCTGCTCTGTATCCGGTGTAAATTCAGCGATGTCATTCAGGGAAAATCCCTCGCCCAGAATATTCAGTATGGTATCCAGAGTATGGGTAGTGACGGATTCGTTATTTTTAAGCCGCTGTATCTGCGCCCTGCTGATACCGTGCTTAGTATAAAGGCTATACTGGCTGATGCCGTTTTCCTTCAGGGTTTGAAAAAGTTTGTCGAATTTAATCATAATGTGCGGTATTTCCTTTCGATTTATGCTTGAATATGTCTAATTATGCTCCTATAATGGAGATGGTTATAGTTACCAAAATCGGAGATTAAAAGAAAAGGAGAATATGGAAATGGATAAAAAAGAACTGAGGAAAAGATATGAGGAGCTGGACGGCATGGGGAAGGCGCTGCTGTTGGAAAAGCTGGCTTTCTGTAAGTTTGCAGACAAATATGATTTTGAAAATTATTTCAGGATAGGGGAACTGAGGGACAGTGAGCTGCTCTGCCTTGCCAGCTTTCTATACCACCAGGAATGTTTTCTGATGCTTTCAGACATGATGAACCGTTACAAGGAGAGGTTTATCTTTTCCGATACTTCCATTTTACGGGAGTTTGAGCCGGATGATACCCTTATGGAAAGGATTTCAAGGATTGAAATTCTGAAAGATGTATAAAAAATAGGTTTAAGGAGGTGCAGGGGCTTATGGAGAAAAAAACATATATTACAGAGACGGAACGTAAAAAATGCCGGAGAGTGGCTGATGCGTTTGCAGAGCTGGAAGATGCGGACGTTGTAGTAGTTGACGCCGGCAGGTACGGCTTTGTAAAGCTGCAATACTACACGCCGCCAATAGGCTTTGAGAATGATTTTACATTCACGGACAGCAGGGAGCTGTTTGAGGATTTATGGCAGGAATGGCTGAATATGCAGCTATACTGGATCGCAGAGGGAACGCCGCTTTTGGAAGATGGGTATGACGAGGTATTTAAGAGCCTGCCGGAAGAAAAGCAGAATGAGCTTATGGGCAGAAAAAAGCATTTCGCAAAAACAGCGGGAATAGAAATCATGTGAGCCTGCCAAAGTGTGGCGGGTGGCATTTTCGAGCCTTGCCGGAAGTGTGATTATCTTTTCAATCACACTTCCGGCAAGGTTTCAGGAGGTACGGAGGGTGAAGCCCTCTGTGTTAAAAAAATGATAAGTTGAGAACAGCGTAAGGGCGGTTATGAGTCAGTAGATTTATAGCTGCCCTTTTTGTTGTTTCCATTCAGGGTATCTGGAAACAGGGAGGAGATCACTATGGAATCATTACGGGATGTCAGGAGGGCAATGGAACGAGAGGTAAAGAAAGGGAGCTGCCCGCTCATGTTTGACCGGCTGGAGTTTGGCATGAAGCCTTTCCAGACCATTTCGTCGGAAGAAAAGCTGGATGAAGTGCTTGCATGGCTGTTAAGGATAAAGACTTTCCGTCAGTATGCAGAAAAGACCATAATCAACAACGTGTATATGGACTTGGATATGCTCTGCAAAAACCCGCAGTTTAAGCGCACCCATTCCGTCATAGACCGGGAAGGGATTTATGCAAGGGTGCAGAGGTATAAAAAGCGGTTACAGCCGGATTATGACAGCGGGCTTTGTCTGGAAACAGTGAGGTGTGTTTTTACGCTTCCGGAGGGTGAAGCGGAAAAATACTGCATGACGCATGACGGGCAGGAAACCTATGCCTTTATCATGTCAAACAGATATATCCTCGGTCTGTTTACCCACTGTGAAGCGGCAAGGAAATCTGTTGTCATGGATGGGATGGAGATCGGACGCCTTGCGGAACAGGAGCAGAGGATTGTGCGGCTTGAGAATGTGAGAAATGTGCTGTTCCAGGCATTATTGCTTGATGATGTGGAGTATGGCAAGGATGGGCTGTCTGCCAACCTTTACACAATTTATTGCTTGAATGAAAAAGGATAACTTCTGGACATGATGTCCAGAAGTGGGAAGGAGAGATATGGTATTTTTCAGTTTATCGGTGCTGCCGATTGGTTTTGTTTTTATGAAAGCTGTGGCGGACACCGGAAGAAAAAGAATTGCTCGTGACATTATCTGCCGGGGGATTCCCCCTTAGTGCATGGTTTTTCACAGGAACGTAACAGGGAGGTGTTTCATGCAGGAGGAAGTAACACAGAAAACAATCGCCCTTGTGATTAAGACCGCAAAATTAGACGCCAGCGTGCTGAAAGCTGCAATGAAGATGTATCTGAACCACCGTAAGCAGAAAGCGCAGGAAACGCATGGAAAGACTTCTGTAAAGAAGCTCGTTGGCGATGGCGTGGGGGTATCGTCGATAGAAGTCACTGACGGCAATATCAAATCTTTTGAGCGTGTCGCAAAAAAGTACAATGTTGATTTTGCCATAAAGAAGGACAAGACAACCGAACCGCCGAAATATCTGGTCTTTTTCAAGGGCAGGGATGCCGATGCGGTAGCACAGGCATTCAAGGAATTTGTTTATGGTAATGAGAAAAAGAAAGGCAGGGTTT
>CAMQTN010000197.1 GCA_947037115.1 uncultured Lachnospiraceae bacterium | reverse complement strand
CTCTTATCGGGTATCTTCTCTGCACCGTCTTTAGTGCAATGAGTATTTTTGGAAAGGTAAGCTATCATTTTCCGACAGTTGAAATGCTCAGTTATTTTATACTGATGCTTGCCGTCCAAATGCTTTTCTCGTATTTGGCAATTCGGCAGATAAAAAAACAATCTCTGGTAGATCAAATACGGGAATTATCATAGAAATTTTTGAAATGTCCGAGCGTTGTAACATTTCACCCCGATTTTCAATGAATTTTTTGGGCCGCTGTAACATTTCGCGGACATTTGGGTTTTACAATACCCTTATCAACAGGCAGAAAGCCTTGAAAGCTTCCTGTATAATATAAACAGATGACAGGGGTTGACTAAAAAATATACCTCAGGTAAATTCAGATTATTACTGACCAGCCAGTTGGTAAAAATCCGAAAGAACGAGAGGTATACACAATGAATGGTAAATCAAAGAAAGCAAAAAATCAAGTCAATCAGGCAAATATTTTTGAACGGGAGGAGCTGGTAAAGAAAGCCGATGCTATCATGCAGGATCTGAAAGCGCATACATGGCATGAGCTTGAAACAAAAGGAAAATTTGATAAGAATGCCAAACTCTCCTTCATCAATGACGAAATGCTCATCATTGGCTGTGACATAGGAAGTGAGATGCATTATGCAAGGGCCATCGATACGCGGGGCAGGGAGCTGAGCAGGAAAGCTTTTGCTTTCAGCAATACCGCGGAGGGTTTTGCCAGCGTCAAAGCCTGGATGCTGGAACTGGCCGCCGCAAATGACAAAAAACAGATTGTGCTTGGCCTTGAGCCCACAGGGCACTACTGGTTCTGTCTGACGGCGTGGCTGGTGGCGAACGGCATCAGTGTAGTGCAGGTCAACCCATATGCGGTAAAGCAGACAAAGGAACTGGAGGACAACAGCCAGCTCAAGGATGACAGGAAAGACCCGAAACTGATCGCCAACCTGGTAAAGGACGGGAACTATGGGATGCCGTACCTGCCGGAGAAAGTGTATGCTGATATGAGAAGACTCTCCATGTTCCGCGACCAGCTTACGGAAGACCGGATCCGGTGCCTGAACCGGCTGCACAGGGAACTGACAATCTGCTTTCCCGAATATAAGGACGCATTGGGAAAAGTGGACGGTGCATTCGCCATGGAACTGCTGAAAGCAGCACCGTTCCCAGAGGATCTGAAGGAGATTGGGACGGAGGGCATCCGTGAAATCTGGAAAGGGGCGAAACTGCGGGGGCGCGGCTACAGCAGGGCTGGAGAGATCCTCAGGTATGCGGAGCAGAGCGTGGGACTGAAGGATGGTGCCGGTATATCCAAGGAGGCGGTGAAATGGTTTGCGGAAAAGATCCTGGAACTGGACAGGAAGCTGAGTGATGTGGAGGCAGAACTTTCGGACAGATGCAGGGCGGTTCCGGCTGCGGAGAATCTTTTGGAAATACCTGGGATTGGCAGGAACATCCTTTCCGGGATCCTGTCCGAGATAGGCGATATATCGCGGTTTGATGATGCGAAGGAGATTCAGAAGCTGAGCGGGCTGGGTCTTGTGGCGTGTAGTTCCGGCAAGCACAAGGGAGAGACAAAGATCAGCCACAGAGGGCGCAAGAGGCTGAGATACTGGCTGTTCCAGGCGGCAAAGTCTGCAGTAGTGCATGCGGAAGAATTCCGGCGGCTCCATGAGTATTATACGACCAGGAGAGACAATCCCCTGAAGAAAATGCAGTCGCTGATAGTGATAGCCTGCAAGCTTCTGCGGATCATCTTTACCATCTTAAGGGATGGGACGAAATACGACGCGGCCAGGATGCTGAATGATATCAGGAGAATAGAGAAACAGGCGGTTCCGGCTGTCGCATAATACAATCAGCAACGTAAAAAGCAAGAGATATATACCAGAGTCCTGCCGGGCTTCCGTGGGAGCCGGCGGCCGGGCAGGGCTCTGGGAACAGAGACCCGATCATGGTGGGGCTTGTTGCAGAGCCTCATCCGCACCAGGGCCGGCAGGAGCCCGTATGGCAAAGCGTCCGCTGAAAGAGATCAGCACCATACAGGGGAAAAGGCCAGTAATGATCCACAAAAACAAGAGCTGTAGCTGACAGTAGTTCACTCCGTGGGACGCGATCCCGTTTGAAAGCTTAGTCAGCACTCGGTGTATGGACAGGTGGGACGAAGGAAGTTGGGACATGATCCCCATAGACACGGAAGGTTCACCACCATAGATAAGCAGAGGGAAAATAGCCTTAATAAAGCGAAATAAGAGGATGCTTTATTAAAATCACCCTTCTCCAGCTATTCAGTACCAGATACCATGACTGTCCATCACCATTAGCTCTGTTTTTAAGAAGAATTTATTTGGGAAAAGCCTGAAAAATAAGTAAATTTGGGCTTGACATTATAGGAAGGAGTTTTGAGTATGAGCATTTTACAGACTATAGACCTGAAAAAGTATTACGGCACAGAGCCGAACATTACCCGCGCCCTTGACGGCGTGAACTTCTCCGTAGACGAGGGCGAATTTGTGGCCGTTGTGGGAACCTCCGGCAGCGGCAAGTCCACCCTGCTTCACATGATGGGCGGGCTGGACACTCCCACCAGCGGAACCGTGATTGTCCGGGGCGAAGAACTGGCAAAGAAGAACGACGAACAGCTCACCATCTTCCGCCGCCGCAACATCGGCTTTATCTTCCAGAACTATAACCTTGTTCCCATCCTGAATGTGTATGAGAACATCGTCCTGCCGGTGGAGCTGGACGGGGACACGGTGGATCAGAAGTTTTTGGACGAGATTGTTCACCTGCTGGGGCTGGAAGATAAACTGAAAAATATGCCGAACAATCTTTCCGGCGGCCAGCAGCAGCGTGTGGCGATTGCCCGCGCCCTGATTACCAAACCGGCTATCGTGCTGGCCGACGAGCCGACCGGCAACCTTGACAGCAAGACCAGCGCCGAGGTGCTGGGGCTTATCAAACGCACCAGCGCGGAGTTCCGGCAAACTGTCGTGATGATTACCCACAACAATGACATTGCCCGCCTTGCAGATCGGATTGTCCGCATTGAGGACGGAAAGATTGTAGAGTAAGGAGGTGGCAGGCTATGACATGGCCTTTTGAGAATGATACCAGCGCCATTACAAAGAAGCTGGCAAAGAAAAGTTTGCAAAGCGAGAAGCGCCGGAATCTGA
>CAMQTN010000196.1 GCA_947037115.1 uncultured Lachnospiraceae bacterium | reverse complement strand
TACACTTCTAGCTTCGTCGGCAGCGTCAGATGTGTATAAGAGACAGATGCTATGTTACAGCCGTACCCCGTCTCTCTCCATAATCAGATCAACAATCTGCTGTAACATCAAATTGTGTATGGATTCTACAATTCCATACTTTTCTGACGGTACATACACATTGACCGTCCCCAGCTGTTTTGATCGGTTATCTTTCTTAAATCCCGTAAAGGTGATTGTTTCCATATTCTTTGTGTTTGCTGTATTGATGGCATTCACAATATTCTGTGAATTGCCGGAACTGCTGACTGCCACCAGCAGGTCATTTTCCTGTCCTAGGAATTCC
This sequence comes from uncultured Lachnospiraceae bacterium, assembly GCA_947037115.1. Lineage (GTDB taxonomy): Bacteria > Bacillota > Clostridia > Lachnospirales > Lachnospiraceae > UBA3282. Next base: position 2,884 of record CAMQTN010000196.1, on the reverse strand, counting down.
AGAGGCCTTGAGAAAACATATTCATACCCGTAGTCATTTCCCATACAGGTTGTCACTGCATTGTCATACAAGCTGTAAGTTTTCATACCGCCGTTTTTCATAAAATCGGCAGTCATATGACTTGCAATTGCGGAACTTCCACCGTTTCCTATGAAAAAGATCTGTGTATCCGCTTTTTTGTGTCTTGTGAAACATTCCACTAATACCTGTATTCCTGTCTCATAGTCAGACTCTTCGCCGTTCTCCATATAGATCCTTGTTTGTTCCAAAGTGTTCATCAACTCATTTATGTACTGATTATTCATGCTATTATCCTGCTGTTCTACTTTTTCTCATAATGTTTAATTCATAATCTCCACATTCTGAATCATAATCGGTTTCCTAGTCTGCTTATACAGCTGCACCACCGAACTGCTATCTCCATAATACGCATCACTAAACACCACAGCCCTGTCCACATCGGCTGTCTCGTCATAGATTCCCCAGCCTTCTGCAAGATACGTCTCTTTCAACATCTCATATTTCTGCAAAACTTCCGGCCGCATAGACTTCATCGCACTCTCAATCAATGGATGCGGACGCCATAGCAAGGCAACCTCATCCTGATTTTCCCTAAAAGTCTCCAGCACATTCTCAATCTTGTTCACCCATTTTTCATTGTGGGCAAGCAGTGCCGCTATCCCAGTATTGTATAAAATAATCTTCTTCCAACTTCCATTAGGCTTCTCAATCACTTTCAGCCATTCCTGTGGAATATCTAAATTCTCCTTTTTAATAGAAAGAACTCTGTCATACTTCGGTGAACCCAGCCCTAAAAATTTCCGTTCCAGATACTCCCTATCCAAATGCTTTCCCTGCAATCCACGCTCTTTTGCAGCTTTCAGATACTCACTGATATAAATCTTCTTCATATTCTCAGACTGTACGATCACTTGATCTGCATTGATAATGCCCGGCATGAAGCAGAAATGTTTCATACTCTCTACAGCCTGCTCATTGTCGGGTTCGATCTCATCCAACACAAAATACGGAATATAAATCAGCTTTTCCGTGTACTTTTTCAAATTTCCTGAAAAGAAATCCGGATGCACACTTGTGACCAGATTCCAGTTGTCATAACCGTTATGGATATAGATCATATCTGGTCTGTGTTTTGCAAAATCAAATTCATCATATCTCGTAATCGGCACATAATCCGGATACTGGTCCGCTTCATAATGCATCTCCCGAAAGCTTCCATCCGGATTTTTATCATAATATGGTATCGGAATGACATATGCGTCACAATACGCATCCTCGTCAGCTGCTTTCCACACACTCTCGAGGCTGTCCCACATACTCGCTTTATATGGCAGAAAAACTGCTTCCTTTTTAACGGTAATATTATTTTTCAGGCTGTTTGCCGCTTTGATCAGTTTCTGCCTCAAAAGTTTATAGATTTTATTTGTATTGACATTTTTATTCTGAATCAATTCTTCATGAATCTGATAAGCCACCTCACAATATTCTTCCAAAAGTAACACGGTCGGATGTCCTTCTCCTTCTGTGTTTTCAATCAAGGTGCCTACTGTAATCCCACCGTTCTGGCATTCCTCCAAAAGCTCCAGCGCTGACGGAATGCTGCCCTGCTCTATGAACTTTTTGATCTGGTCATGCGCTTCTTCCATCTGCCTGACCAGTTCTTCCGCCTGCTGCTTTTGTGCCTTTCTCATAGTCTTCCTCAATTCATTCATCTCACAAAAAAACGAATATACTATTTCTCACGGAGAATGCCGTTCTTTGGCATTCTCTTAAAAACTTAGCAGGTCTTAGTCTGCGTCTTTTGCTGACTTAGAGCTGATTCGTTTTTTGTTATTGTCATACGCATTATCAGGACATCTCTGTCTGTCAATTGTATGCACCACATACAATTTGACTTCGCTCCGCATAAAGCCGCGGTCCTGGCATACCCGAAAACAAAATGTCTGTCTCAGACATTTCCGTTTAGCTAATGCCGACTTTTTGCTCTTGGAGCTGTGAAGAAACAACATGGTCTGATCTCTTATGCTGTTTCTTCACAACTCCTATCCGGCACTGCCGGATTTATGTTAATGCACTCCCCTGTGATCCGTTTTGCGGTAAAATCATCTCTCGATCATTCATTCTCAGGTTCCTGCAGATTAACCAAATGATCTTTATTCTATTCTGTCTCCACAGAACTGCCATCAGCAAGGCTGATCCGTTTTTTCCGTCGTACTTTTCGTCAAATATTTCTGTTGTATATTCTTTGCTGAGTTCAGGGCAATTGTAGTATTCCTGCCACAGTTCTCACACAAAAACTCTTTGCCCTGCCTTTTTCCTGTTTCTCCGCATACAGAACATTTCTGCCCCGTATCTTTGGAATTGATCTCCACAAGTTCTATGGAATGAACCTTACATTTATATGCAAGCCGTTCTCTGATATAACTACTGAAACGCCGCGCCATTTTTCTGTTTGCGGACTTGGCGTAAATCTTTGTCTTATTCTTTGTTACCGGCTTTGTGATCACTATTTTGACCGGCTTTTCATTGGCTATCATTCTGTTGATTTCAGAATTGATATAGGTTTTTGTCTTCTCCCTTTCCTTCACTTTCTGCCTGTCGTATTTGAGTTTGCCGAAGTTGTTGGTTTCGATATTCTGAACCTTTTGGGTATCCCCGTCCTCTGTGCTCTGGTTGTAAGCTGTATATATCCTGCGACGCTCTCTGTTTTTCTTTGCAAGCCGCTCTGTTTCCGGATCGATTAGCTCCTCCAACGCTGCACCATAAATGTGTCCGTTGGACAGTGTAAACATATCCTGGCTTCCGATATAAATATAAACCTGTCTCTTATACACATCTGACGCTGCCGACGAAGCTAGAAGTG
>CAMQTN010000195.1 GCA_947037115.1 uncultured Lachnospiraceae bacterium | reverse complement strand
GTTATAATCCATAAAAATCATATCCTTTCCAAAATATCTGAAAAAATACCTGAAAAGTATCTTTTTCTACAATTATTTTATTCTCATACGAAATATATGTTCTTTCATTGTAGAAATAAATAAGAGCGTGTCGAAAACACGCTCTACATAATCTGTAAACTGTCAAAATACTGTTTGTTATAAAGATATGCTCTGGAATAAGGCTTACATGCCCCTGCTCTTTCATTGTATTCCTTTGCTTTTTTCTGATCCCCCATTTTGTCAAAACAGACACATAATTGTAAAAGAGGTACATAATCATAGCAGTCCGGCAGGACAAAACCGCCTGCATATTCATTTTTAGGCCTGCCAAGCGCTGTTTCATACCAATAGACAGCTATGTGATAGCTTCCGCGTTCCAAAAAGTATTTCCCGATCTCACAGCACAATTCAGCTCTTGGCAAGTCAAAGCTCATACTGCGCAAAAGAGTGCTTAATGCGGATTGACCACACCCAAGACAGTCGTAGCATCTGGCGCAGATCGAACATGCTTCTATCTTATTCTCAACCCACCCATCTTCCAGAAGCAAAAAATCTTCCAGCACAGAAACCGCTTCTTCATACTCTTTGTGATAATACAGTTCCCGCCCAAAATAATATTGCTGCCGCGCATCCAGATGTTTACCCTCCGCCAGCACTTTACGGTATATATTCAGGTTGCGGTCAGGATCACCTGCTTTCATTTTTCTGTGGCTGACTGCAATATCTGAATAAATAACCTTCCCATCCGGAGGAATCACTTCATGTACAGCGCCGATCCATCGATATCGCGGACAGTTTCTAATCCATCTTTCCCTGAAATAGGAAAAAGAAGGTTTCCCGGCTTCATCAAAGGAAGTATTATATTTCATCATGACAATATCCACATCTTGCGCCAGAGTCTGCTTCAGATGCAAAAATTTTTCCTTTTCCGTATCCTCCAGAATATCATCGGCATCCATCCACATGCAGTAATCCATGGACGCCATGGAAAAAGAATAGTTTCTGGCATCAGAGAAATCATCTTTCCATAAATACGGATATATCTTTGATGTATATTGGGACACAATTTCTATGGTCCGGTCTACCGACCCGGTATCCACAACAATGATTTCTTCTACAAGTCCTTTCACACTCTCAAGGCAGCGTGCAATCTGCTCTTCCTCATTTTTCACAATCATACAGAGACTTATTGTCGGCATGTCACTCTCCCTATTCTTAGAATTATTGTCTGCCCAGCTTTTCCACACTCAGGTTCATACTGACTTCGCATGCGTCTACAGAAGAATCCCATGCAAAAAGCAGTGCGGATTCACATGGTATTTCAATCATAAAATATCTGGAAAGCACAAGCATTTCCCTTCGTCTTACCGCCTCTGCACAGGCACTGTATGCCGTCTGCGCACAGCCATTCAATATAGGCGTAAGTTTTATCAATCCATGTCGTTTCATTGCGGTGGAGATATAATAATAGATAGAATAACATCCGGGAGTCAGCAATACAGAATAGTCATCGCTAAGAGAAATATTTTCGGTGATATCCGATATATCTGTTTTAAGCGGAAGAATGGCATTTTCCGACAGGACAAGATTTTGTCCTGAAAATGATGCAAATATGCTGTTTTGCGGATAACCGGCAGGGCCTGCCGGGCCGCGTTCGCCGGGGTCTCCCCTCAATCCCTGCGGGCCTGTTGCCCCCTGCGGGCCTTGTGGGCCCGTGACACCCTGCGGCCCGGTCTCGCCGCGTTCACCGGGACAGCCGGGAGGCCCCGGTTCTCCTCTTGGTCCTTGCGGCCCCGGCTCGCCACGTTCACCGGGACAGCCGGGAGGCCCCGGTTCTCCTCTTGGGCCTTGCGGCCCCGGCTCGCCACGTTCACCGGGACAGCCGGGAGGCCCCGGTTCTCCTCTCGGGCCTTGCGGCCCCGGCTTTCCACATTCACAGGGACGGCAGTCCGGATCCGGCTCCCCGCATCCGCCGGGACAGCCAGTCGGATCCGGCCCTCCATATCCACCGGAAGCGTAATTCCGATCCGCCTCTTCGTATCCGCTGGAAGGGTGATTCTGATCCGCCTCTTCGTATCCGCCTGTGTTTCTATTATAGTTCCTTCCCGTGCCAAACAGATTCGGCGGATTTAGCAGCCAGTTCATATTAAAATTATTCACATAAAGTCACCTCATTTTTGATACTGTACCTATCATATCAGAACCTCTGGAAGGTATAATAAATTATATGCATAAAATATTTTTACGTTTCTTTGCTGTTTCCGCTTTGGCTCCCTGCTCTTTCTGCTCTATCATGTGGTTTCCAGATATTTATAAAAAATTCCCGTAGCAAGGCTCTTCCCCCGCCCCTTGTCCGCAATCACCTGCACCGACCGTTTCGGCGGCGCATCATCGTTCAGGGGTATCTTCACCAGCTTCCCATCTCTGATCAGCGGCTCCGCCATCTGCTCCGGCACAAAACCGAGTCCGAAATTGTTTTTAAGAAGAGGCAGCATAAGGTCAGACGTGGCCACTTCTATGTCAAGCTCCATATCCAACTTATGTTCCACAAAAAAATTCTTATATAACTCGTAGGTTACCGTCCCCCTGCCAAGCCCCACCAGCGGGTACGCTTTCAACTCTTTTAACTCTACAGGCTTCCTGCACAGTTGTTCGTATGCCATACCTCCCACCAGGATTTCCTCAAAGTCCAGCACTTTTAAACAGGATACGGATTTAGGCGCTTCAAAGGGCGACGTAACCACCGCAAAATCCAACTCCCCGCTCATGAGATGGCGGATCGTCTCAAGGGTAGGTCGGTTGTGGATCTTGATTCTGATCGCCGGATATTCCTTTTTAAAACCATGCAGCACATGCAGCAGAAAAAGATGCAGCGCCGTCTCTGTGGCTCCGATCTCAATGGTGCCGCTTTTCAACGAATCTTTCCCACAGATTTCCTCCTGCCCGTCCAATATGTTCCTGTAAGCAATAGCCACATGGGAATAAAGACGCTCACCCTCCTCTGTCAGGCTGACGCCCCTCGCCCCGCGGATAAACAGTTTACAGTTCAACTGAGATTCCAAAAGCTTCATGATCCGCGTCACATTGGGCTGGTTGCTCCCCAACGCTGCAGCCGCTTTCGTGATATTCCCGTACTTTGCCACGATATAAAAGATTTTATAATACTCAAAGTTTATATCCATATATTTTTTATATTCCTTCTATACATTATATATACTGTCTCTTATACACATCTGACGCTGCCGAC
>CAMQTN010000194.1 GCA_947037115.1 uncultured Lachnospiraceae bacterium | reverse complement strand
AATACCCTCTACCCTTACGGCGTCAGCATGGAATACCGGGACGGCACGAAGGCGGAGGCAGCTATTGAAAAATGGGAGTCAATGGAGCTGTGCGAAAAGGACGCCCTGAAAACCTGGCGCTACCTCTATGCGCCGGAGCAGGTGACGGAATGGCAGTACCGCTATTCTAACCGGTTCAGCCAATGGAAGGAGCAGGCATTTTCCTATATGCCCCAGGATTTGGAGGAACGGCTGAATGTGGAGTATATGGAGGAGGCGCAGAACCCGGACACAGATATGTACCGCATACCCCTGGGGACAGCGAAGCAGATGCTCCTTGACGGCGGTCCGGTCTACCGCCTTTTTCCCGGAGGGCCGGAAAAGCTACTGCCGATTGCGGCGGTCACGGGGCTCTGGTATGAGAATTACCGGGAGTTTGCCGTTACCCCGGAGGATTTGGGTGCGCTTGACCGGCTGGTCCGCAGGGAGACGGACCGGATCATGGGAATACGCCCGCAGCATGATAAATTACAGGAACGCCGCCCTTCTGAATATTATCCCCCTTGGGAGCCACCAGTTTCCCGCTTCAGAGCCACCCGGAAATTTCTTCCTTGAGAGCCACCTCAGACACAAGATATAGTAATACTGCCCCTGTCGCTTGAAAATACAACAGAGGCAATATTAGGTCTAATGATGTTCAGATGATTATGCTTCTATCTCGTCAACAAGCCTTTTGAGCTTCTTTGAATCATACAGCTTTCTCAGGTTTGTTTCATTTGTAGGGATTTCATAGGCATTATGGATAATCCTGTCCATGATGGAATCCGCCTGCGTCCCTCCGCCGAGCCTGTTATGCCATTCATCCACAGGATACTGTCCGACAAAGATTGTTGAGTTATTACCACTGCGTTGTTCAAACAGCTCATAGAGGTTCTTGGCATCCTTTTCAGTAAGTTTATAATTCAGCCATTCATCAAGGATGAGGATCTGATAGTTACCGATCCTTTTCCTGTATTTTGTAAGTTCCCTGAGGTTGTCGCTCTGGTTCTCAAAGTTACGCATCAGGTCAGGCATCCTGATATACAAAACCCTGTAAGTCTGTCTGCATGCTTCCACGCCAAGGGCACATGCAAGGTAAGTCTTTCCCGCACCGGTCGGTCCTGTGATGACAAGATTTGTTGCATTGGCAGCAAATCCCATTGTGGCGAGATTCAGAATCGTGGACTTTTTTATCTGCCTTGCATCATAATCCAGTGACTCGATGCTTGCGGAAGGATATTTAAAATAGGCATTTTTGATAAGCCGGTTTATGAGCCTGTTCTCCCGTTCCTGTATCAGTGTTTCAAGGAGCAGTTCCAAACGCTTTTCGTAGCTTAGATCCACAAGCTTTATATCTTTTTCCTGCATTTCTATGATCCTTGCAAGGTCGCCAAGTTCCAATACAGATAAACTCTTTTTTATTTCAATGTTCATTTGTTGTCTCTCCTTTTCTGTAGTAATCCGCGCCTCTGACAATTCCGGATTTTTTATTGTTTTCCTTAAACTCTGTAAGTTCCTTCTCACTGTTTATGCTCTTTGCATTGGAATAGATGGTCTTATAATAAGGCATATGGTATTGCCTGAGCGCTTTATCACATGCTTTTTCAAGGATCTGGGGTGAATAGATGTCAGCTATGGAAAGTATGGCTCCTGCTGTCTGCATGGGCTGTTCTTCTACTTTTGCCTCGTCAAACATCCTGCGGATTACTTCAAAGGTTTTGGGGCCTGTTTCCCTTGCCCTGTCGCGCAGGGCATCTACTGACAGATTTTCCCGAAGCGGGAATGGCAGATGAGCCGGCTCTGTCCGCATGCCGTTTGCCATATGTCTGGGAAGTATCTGATGTCTTCCTATCTCTGTTCTGTTATAATAGATAAATACAAGATGGCTGTTAAATTTGACATCCACCTTGCAGCCGATATATCTGTATGGAACGGAGTACTGGCCTTTGTTCCACCATATATGGGAGTTGCTGCCAACTTTATGCCCATAAGACCATTCACAGACTTCATAGGGGATAAGCGGCAGGGTTCTCAGATATGGCTTTTCTTCCATTTCAAAGATGCTCCGGCGGCTGCCGGGGCGTTTTTGGAACGGCTTGTCATTGAATTCTTTTACTGCTTTCCGGATACCAGCATTTAATGCGGCTAATGATGTGAATACATCGTTCCTGAGTTTTGCGATGACAGCCGTGGCGATCTTACCCACAGAACCTTCAACGCTTGCTTTCTGCTTCGGCTTTTTGACACCTGTAGGCATGATGGCAACGGAATAATACTCGCCAAGGGAAAGATAGGCCTCATTTAGTATGATCTCGCCTCTTTTAGGATGCAGGGTCACTCCGGTTTTCAGGTTATCACAGACAATCTTTACTGGTGTGCCGCCAAAGAACCGGAACATGTTCACATGACAGGAAAGCCATGCTTTTTCATTCATGCTTGTTGCGGCTTCCACATAGATCATCTGACTGTATGGCATTGTTGCAACAAACAGGTATGCCGTTACACGCTCACCGGTATCAGGGTCCATATAGTTCATTGACGGACCTGACCAGTCGACTTCAACCTCTAATCCGGGTTTATGCTCTATGTGGCTCGTATAGTTTTTATCTGCCGTAAATTTCTTGTAATTTTTGGCAAATGTTATATAAGAACATGCATTCACCCCGTCTTTCTCACATCTGGCACAGTATTCTTCCCAAAGGAGCTTTTCTGTGACGCCTGTCTTCTTTAACTCTCTATGGACGTAAGAATAATCAACCGGAGCATATCTGGGTTTATATTTAAACTTATCCGGATAGAACAGTTCATAAAGCCTGTCGTCATCCCATTCAGAAATATCATCCCATGATTTGTCCGATTGTAAGAATAACGCCTGTACTTCAGCGACGGTATTTCTTGATACACCTAAAACTTTTGACACCTCCCTTGCGCTTAGATTTTTTCCCAGAAGTTCCAGAATACTTCTGACTTTTGTCTTCTTAAACATAAAAAGACCTCCCTATAGATTATTTGGTGATACTGCATCAGCAGTTCTCCAAGAATAACTATAAGGAGATTTATAGTGAAATCAAATATGTGTGCTGCCACAATATGTTGTGGTGGCTCTGAAGGTGGAAAATACCATTTCCGGGTGGCTCTGAAGCGGGAAACTGGTGGCTCCCAAGGGGGATAATATTCAACCAGCACGACCGGGTCGCTGCATTCCTGCTTTGCAAGCTCCACCTGCTCCATCGCAAAGGCCACATACCCGTCCGTGCATTCCTC
>CAMQTN010000193.1 GCA_947037115.1 uncultured Lachnospiraceae bacterium | reverse complement strand
TCACTAAACAAGCCAGTTAATCCCTATGACTGTGAACAGTCAAACCCCGGATTAAATGCATAGAAGTTCTTTTCATTTAACCGATCCTGTACGATCCGCAGGGCTTCACCGAAACGGGAGGATTGAAGTAAATTTATCTGTTGATTTTCTGCATTTTCTTTATGATCGCCTGCCAATACATGCGGTCTTTTAAAACACGGATTACCGTAATGGTGGAATCTTCTACGACAAAGAAGATTAGATATGTACTGTAAGGCTTGAAATAGATGTTCAATCCCTCGATGACATATCCTGTAGATTCATAGCCCTTTGGAAAGGAATCCAGTTCCTTGATTGCCCTTTTTATTTTGGTTTATCCAAAGAATGTTTTTCCTCTTTTGGCATTATATTTTGTCAATTTCCTCCCAAGCTTCATCAATCGTATAAACATCGCCTTTTTTCATGCTGTCTATTCCTTTGGAGAGTTCATCATATAATGCACCTATGGCTGTCTTTTCAGAATACTCTGTTTTCATAATATCATTGTTCTTAATAACCTGTGTTGCTGGTGCCATGGAATCACTTCCTTTCTTGATTTTATTATACGGTATTTAGCTTTTGCTTATCAACAGATTTTTATTAATTTTCCTCAAAACTGTGTGTCTTAGACTTTCATGGTTAATGGTTAAATGTTCCAAGTGATTTCAATGTTTCCGTCTGCAATGTGAATAACTTTGATGAGCGTATCGACTACCGCCTGTCTGTCCTCGAAAGATAGTGTTTCCCATGTTTTTACATGATTGGTGATCTGCTTCAATTTGCCCTCTGTATCTGTGACATTTGCCGTAACGATTTCTTCCTGTAAGACTTTACGCTCTGCATCCAGTTCTGATATTTTTTCGTCTATGTACTTCATCAGAACGCTACTTGCCCCGGACACTTTGGAGAGAAGCTCTTCGATTTCTTCCTCAATCTGTGTCAGACGGATTTTTTTCGTCATGTTTGCGTGTCCCTCCCCTGCGTCAGATATACAGGAAAGTAAGCTCTCTTTGAGAGCTGAAAACTCCGACAGTCTTTCTTTGATTGCACAAAGCATATATTCTTCCAAAACGTCTGCATAAACTGTACAGCCTGCCCCGGTACAGTTGCTTCCCCTGCTTCCCGACTGGCTGCAAACAAAGTAACGTCCCCACTTTGTTTTTGCCTTGCGTATTGTCAGCGCATAACCGCATTTGCCGCATTTTACCTTGCCTACAAGCCATGAGTTTTTGGGTTTACAGGTCTTTGTGGACTGTCGGTTGTTCAGGCACCGTATGCGGCATGCTAACCACGTCTTTGAGGGGATAAAACCCTTATGCGGCGCAAGCACAATCTCTTTGTCGGACAGGTCACTTTGCTTTCTTGAAGTGGAAACCGTACCTTTGTAGAGATAGCAGGCATTGTAACCCGTAAAATCACTTGCCGGGTTATAGATATTTGCACCTTGACTTTGGAAAAACTGGTACACGTCAATATCGGCTTGCACATACGCGGGATTGCGGAGCATTTCACTGATACGGGCGGTATTCCAGTTTGCGCCGCGCAGATTTTTAATCTGGTGTTCATTCAAATACCGCACAATATCCCCAAGTGAATTGTCCGTGTCCGCATACATGGAGTAAATCAGCTTTAACTGTTCGCTTTCTTCCGGGACTTCCTCATACATGGAAGTGCGGATATTGTCAATGACCGTGTTCGTCAGACGATAGCCGTAGGGGATACGCCCGCCCATGTAAAAGCCGCGCTTACACCGTGCATAATAAGCGTCCGTTACCCGCTTTTGTATGGTTTCCCGTTCCAGTTGGGCGAACACGATACAGATATTTAACATCGCCCTGCCGATCGGCGTAGATGTGTCAAATTTTTCCGTGGAAGAAACAAACTCCACATGATATTTCTGAAATATCTCCATCATGTTTGCGAAATCCAAAATGGAACGGCTGATACGGTCGAGTTTGTAGACGATAACCCGTTTGATTTTCCCTGCCCGAATATCATTCATCATATTTTCAAAGCCGGGACGGTTGGTGTCCTTGCCCGAAAAACCTCTGTCCATATATTCAATGCAGGCTTCCCCGTGGGTTTCGTATCTGCAATATTCAAGCTGGCTTTCTACAGATATGCTGTCCTTTTTTTCGATTGACTGTCTTGCATATAATGCGTCATACATTGGCATATTTTTTGAAAATCTGATAGAGCCGGGCTGCTATTTCCTGCCGGGTTTCCTGTTCTGATTTTTTTTGAAAGGCGGGGTAGATGTTGGTAACGGTCAGCCTCATTTTATCTATGGAAAGACTTTCCATTCGTATCTGGGTATCGGGTGTAGGAGAGTTGTCAGTTTCTTGCATAAACTTTCTCCTCTAACGGTTTCCCTTAATTTTATGAGAAACGGCAAGTACACTATACGGGAATAGCGTAAACTCCCCCTCTACTACTTACTACGCATGGGAGGTAAAATTTGGCAAAGTTTCTGGGAAATTTTATAAAAAGTTTAGAATAGCGGAATAGCAAGCATCGGGACCCCGTACTCAATCTGTGTTGGCTCTGCCTTATTTCCAGTCCCGGAAAAGACATTCCAGAAGCAGGGACGGGAATAGTCTGCACGGCTTCAAGTGATACGCAGTCAGAGATTGTTGTTAAGATTTTGTCAATCGCTTTTTCTTCATGTTCATCAGATGTCAGCAACAGTATTTTTATATATTATCGCCCACTTTCAAAGAGCAATGTGTTTTTACATTATCATACTATTTGTGCGTCTACTAATTCCATAAACAAGGATAATTCCTGTTATGACATTAACAGCAATTCCTAATACAATCATTTTGCCTGTTAATTCCATTCCGTTATACCCGGAAAAAGCATACAGATAATACATAAAGTCTATAAACGATATGTAACTGCCAAAAAACTGGCTGAATAAATTATTGACTAATAAAATAATCAGAGAAGCGCACATCATACTGGATATATTTGACATATACAAGGATAAAAGCACTAAAAACAGAACCATAGTAGTCTGCGGAAAGGCTAATAACAACATTTGTAACAAATACTCCTGTGCTTGATCAAAGATATGGCTGCCCCATAAAAAGAAGCCTGTTACAATACTGACGATTGCCACAAACAGAAAACATATTATCGCAACTGTGAAAATACTGACGGTTTTTGCGATTAAAAGCTGTTTTTTGGAAACACCATTTAACAAAGGCTGTCTGAACATACCGCTTGCCTTTTCCCCACAAATCAACACTGCGCTGATAAAACTAAGGAATAGTGTACCGACAATATCAATATAGGACTGCA
>CAMQTN010000192.1 GCA_947037115.1 uncultured Lachnospiraceae bacterium | reverse complement strand
TAAGAGACAGCTTATATACAGGTGCACCGATCCACAGCATATCGTGCCGTGGATGATAACAGGAACTTGGAGGAGAAACGGTTTTGACAGAAGAAGCTTTGGTAAGACAGTTAAAGGAAGGCGATAAGGCGTCTTTTGACCTGCTCTATGAGAAGTATAAGAATATGGCTCTCCATACGGCATATCTGATCACAGGGGATCTTTCCGGCAGTGAGGACATTGTGCAGGACACTTTTGTAAAGGTCTGGCTGCACTGCCGGGAGCTTAAGGATGACGGCGGATTTAAGGCGTGGATGATGCAGATTCTTGTACGGACGGCATACAGGAATGGTAAAAAGAAAAGCAGGGAACTGCCTGATGAAGAAATTTTACGGAAGGTGGACAGGGGTCAGAGTTTCTCCTCTATGGAACAGGTGATTGCGCGGGAGGAAGCGGAAATGATAGCCGCTGCGGTCAGGGCGCTCCCCATGAAACAGCGGACAGTGGTGGTTCTCTATTATTATCAGGAGTACCGGGTAAGCGAGATCGCTGCCATGCTTGGTGTTTTGGAGGGGACAGTCAAGTCGAGACTGCATACGGCGAGGAAAATGCTGCGAGGGAGCCTGATGAGTGAACCGGGTATGACGGTCCAGGGGCTGGTCTGATGAAGAGAGGTTGCATATGAAAGAAAGAGAAATCTGGGAAGAAAAAATAAAAAATGTGTTGGCCTTGGAATGTGACGGCATTACCGCGTCCCGGGACTTGAAGGACAGGATCGACAGACAGATTCTGGAGAGTCAGAAGGAGGCAGGGAATATGAAAAAGTTTTCGATGAAGAAACTGGTGATCGGCGTTGCGGCAGGATGTCTGCTGGTATCGGGCGGTGCGTTTGCAACGGGGCATGCGGTATCACTCAGCACGCACAGCTTTTTAGGGGACGCCTACAGAAGCTACAGTGATCTGGGAAAGGCAGAGGAGAAGCTGGGTTATACGGTGGATGCGGTGGAAGGGTTCTCAAACGGTTATCGGTTTGAAAAGATGAGTGTGGATGAATGGCAGGGCGAGGACGCGGCAGGAGATGCGGTGTACACCTTTAAGCAGCTGGATATCAGCTACGGCAGAACGGGAGATGAAGGGATCAGTCTTGTTGCTGGGAGGCCGGTAGAGGTACCTGTGCGGGACAGAACGCCCGATGCAGTCAGACAGGTCGGAGACGTCACGATCTACTATGACGTAACCACCTTCAAGTTCGTGCCGCCGAATTATGAACTGACGGACGAGGACCGTGCAAACCTTGATAAGCCGGACTATTCGATTTCCTATGGAAGCGATAAGGTGGAGGTTCAGCAGAGTTATGAGGTGGCTTGGGATAAGGACGGGATCCATTATAAGCTCTTGGGATTTGACCTGCCTCTCAGCGCCGATGAGATGTTTGATATGGCCGAAGAGGTCATGGGAACTAAATAATGACACTTGTGTCACAGGAAGAGACTCTCCGCAGACAGCGGAGAGTTTCTTTTTGTAAATGAAACTTTTTCAGGATCTGATTCGTATTGTATAATAGAGGCAGAAGAAAAAGACAGCAAAGAGGGAAGCGCGAGGGGATGGAAGAGAAGTGGAGCTATCTGGTGGACGAGTACCGGGCTATGTTGTATCGGATTGCTTTCTCTAACATGAAGAACCGGGCAGACGCCGAGGATGCAGTGCAGGAGGCTTTCCTGCGCTATATGAAGGATGGGAAGCCGATTCAGAACAAGGAGCATGAGAAAGCGTGGCTGATACGAACCACCATTCATATTTGTCTGGATATTTTAAAAAGCGGCTGGTATCAGAAGACCGTGCCATGGAATGAGTCTTTTGAGAATACGGCAAAAAGCGTTTATCTGCCCTATCAGGTCAAGGATGACGAAACGCTCGATGCGGTGCTGCAGCTTCCTGTACATTACAGGAATCCGATCTATCTTTTTTACTATGAGGATTATGCGATTCGCGAGATCGCTGAGATTCTCAGCGAGAAAGAAGGGACGATCAAGACGAGGCTGCGCAGGGGCAGGGAGGAAGTAAAGAAAATTCTGACGGAAAGGAGGCCGTAGAACATGGGAATACAGGAGGTACAGGGAAACGGTAATGCGCAGGCATATCAGAAAAAAAGAAAGGCCGGGCGCGGGGAGGGCTTTCAGGAGAGCCTTTTACAGAATCTGAAGAATCGGGATCAGGAGAATCAGACCATCACAGATACGGAGACGAAAAAGAAGGCGGAGAACATCGGCGTGGGAAGAATTGGCATGACGCCGGGCATCCGGGTGAACGCCGTCGCGGCACAGGAAGCCTTACAGGCTGTGGAGGTGAGACACATGAGCTACGAGGATAGCGATCATATCAAGATCGCTGTGACAGAGGGGTATACGCTGAAAGGAAAAAGAGAGGACGGCGAGGAGGCCCGGGTCTATGTGGAGGCGAAATATGACGACGGCAGACTGGAGGCGTATCAGGTAGAGATTGACAGGATTTCTGAGACTACGGAGCAGGAGATTGAGCGGTTTGCGCTGGAGACGATGAAGGAAGCATAAAATTTCAGGAGGGAGAAAGACATGATCAACAACGACCGTTTCATGGGGCACAAGACACTTAACACATCATTCAATATGGCGGGAATTTTGGCGAAGCAGACGGCGTCGGCAAATAAATGGAAGATGGAAAAAATGGAGGGAGATGTGGATCCGAACAGCTTTGCCGCAAAGTTAAAGCGGGCTGACGAGTATGTGGCGTCGGGAGAATCCTGTGGGGCTGACGATTCTGTCGCTATTATCCTGCGTCAGATGGATGAACCCACGGCAGGAAACCCGGTGACGAAGGACGTCTGGCACAACGGGGCCCACGTTTCGATCACAAAGGACCTGATGTATGGCACGACGATCACCATCGGCGGCAGCGCCAACCCGGACTGGGTTTATGTGGACACCTCCGTGGGCGCGGTAAAGATCGATCTCAACGACACGACCAGCCTGATGAAATGTCTGGATATGTTTTCACCGGAAGACGTCAATGCCATCCTCAAGAAAATTCAGGAGGTAAAACAGGCCAGAGAAGCGCTGAACGAGATTGACCGGATGAAAGACAGGCTGTTTAAGAACAACCGTACAGAGGAGGATGACGGCGCAGATGGGCAGGAGGAGTCTGTCAGCGAGGCTGTGGGTGTGGTCAGCGCGGACGAACTTGAGGAGCGCTCCACGATTACGGGTGCAGCCGTGAGCGGCATGAGGGATGTATTTGCTGACGAAGAAAAAGAGGGAAAGAAATTTGTACCTGAATTGTAAAACTAACTTCCATATGAAACAGTAAATTCTACATGCCCTTTG
>CAMQTN010000191.1 GCA_947037115.1 uncultured Lachnospiraceae bacterium | reverse complement strand
TCCTGTTATCATCCACGGCACGATATGCTGTGGATCGGTGCACCTGTATATAAGAGTCCGCAAAGGGAAATATGGTTCATTTTTTTACAAATTTTATTAAATAATAACAAAACACCCCGAATCCGCTTGAAAAGCAGCCCCGGGGCATTCCCTAAAATCCTCTTTTCGGTTTTTACAAAAGCATCATGCCGAGAATAAAGAAATACATAAAGATAAGCGTCAGGATACAGTCAATGATAGAGAGGATCAAGCCTGTGATCGCAAGCCCCTTTCCGCCATGCTGCTTGACAATGGCAATAATACCGCAGATGAGACCCGCCAGACACAGTCCGATATTCACAACGGGCACCCAGAAAAGAACCAGACCCAAAATACCGCACACAAGAGCTCCAACCGATACGCCGCTGTTCTTATCCGGTACCGCATCATACACCACAGCCTTCACCGGCTGCCCGAAATTTGACTGATTATACTGCTGCTGCGCGCCGTAAGGAGCCTGATGGTACTGAGGCTGCTGCGGCTGTCCGTATGCATTCTGGTTCTGTGCATACTGCTGATTGCCATAGGGCTGCTGTCCATCATTCGCACCCTGATTGCTGTAATTTCCTTCGTTATATCCGTTGTTCTGATTCTCGTCCATCACCGTCTCCCTTTCTTCCCACTAAATACTTAGATATTCCCTAAAGCGCTCTGAATCGCAAGGCCGCCCACAATCAGAACTACCATAAGTGCAATCTGAAGTATCAAAGCCACGTTGCCCTTCTTACTCAGGCTCATCTTGTAAGTCAGCAGATCCACCAGAACTGCAACCACAGCTCCCAAAAGGCCAAGCATAAAATATCCGATAATCAGATTCAGCAGTGTCAGGACATTAATATATACCGGGATATTTCTGATGGGCTCATAGGGCGTGCCGTCTTCCAGATAGGTGCCATTCACTGCGAGACGCACCTTATTACCTATCACTACCAGATTGCACTCAGCCCCCGGAATACTGATCTGATGATCTGCCATCCAGATAACCCAGTTCTTGGACTTCATCTTGTATGTATCTCCGTCAACGATACATTTCGCGCCGCCAAAAGCCCCCTTTCTAAAAGAAATCTGGTGGTTGTTTCCCATGCTGTCTGCTACCATCCACTCCTTATTCATTTCACTCTCTCCTTTACACTTATAACTTTTTCCAGTCAAATGACTGTCAGTCTGCAATGTCACTATTTTACAGCATTCTACACTGTTTTTCAAGTAGCATAAGCAATATTCTCTTTATTTTCCATTTTTTCCCAGACTCTTGAAATAAAACTGTTGTTTATGCATAATCCCTCTTCTCGATCACCTTAATGCTGATTACGACAGCCAGTACCATGGCTGCTAACGCCACTGCCAGCGCCGCCGCTCCTACGGACACAATTTTCTGAGCCAGAAATTCCATCCGGTCCGCCACAAAAGTCTCCTCATCCATTTTATCCAGAACAAACATTATCAGGAAAAACATACCCATTCCCGGCGCAATCCGCACAATATTACCCACATACTGCCAGTTGTTCCTGCCCTCCCCGAACACATAACTGATCAGATACTCCAGTGCGACAATCAGCAGGCTGAATGCTGCATTGCACAGAAAAATTCCGAACATGGCAGTGGTAACCTCAAAGCCGAGCAGGGAAAATGCGCCCATAGCGGCCGCACAGAGAAGCACCGCTATAGCGACGTAGGAGATGCCGAACAAAAACCTTCCCAACACTCTCTGCGTCACCGTAGCCGGAAGCATCAGGAGAAAGCCCGTATTTTTCCTCTGACAGCTCCCAAAGGGTGTTGTGGAAAAAATGGTGCCGATAAAAAGTAAATAGGAACAGGTGTACATAAGCCACACGTCTCCCATTGACCTTCCCACCAGAACTGCCACGATCAAAAGCAGGGGCAGAATCCTCAGCTGCTGTTTCGTCAGCATGTAATCTATTTTCATATAATTGATTGCTCTCATCTCTTGCTCCTCCATCCTACATCCGATTTTCGTTTTCTCTGTTCCTGATAAAGTGTATGACAATATTATCTATATTCGGCTTCTCCACGAGAAATGCATTGCCCAGAAGTTCCGCCTTATCGCTTGGCAGGATCGCTTCAAACCCGTATGCATTCTCTTCCAGACCGATCAGTTCCCGCTTCAGCGCCGGCGGAACCGCATCTTTTTCCCCCTTCACCAGAAGGAAATTCTCGATCATCTCATCCTTCGTGTCATGGAGAATGGTCCGTCCCCCGTCGATGAAATAGATGTAATCTGCGATCTGTTCCAGATCGCTCAAAATGTGTGTGGAAAAAATCACGCTTTTCTGCCCGTCCATCACATACTCCTGCAGCAGTTTTAAAATCTCCGTCCGCATCACCGGATCAAGCCCATTTGTGGCTTCATCCAGAACAAGAAGCCTCGTGTCTCTTGAAAGCACCGACGCAAACATCAGCATCACCTTCATTCCTCTGGAAAAATCCTTCACCTGCTTCTTCTCCGGCAGATTCCATTTCTGGAGAAACCGGTTAAATTTTTCTTCGGAAAAGGTTCCGTAAAAATCTTTTAGCACCCTGCGGATATTTTTCGCCGTAAAGTTGTCCGGAAAATAAGACTCATCCCCCACATATCCGATCATCTCCCTGTAAGCTCTCACATCTTCCCTACAGGTATGGCCGTCGATGTACACCTCCCCGTCGCTGCATTTCAGGATTCCTGTGATCAGATTGAGCGTGGTGGTCTTTCCGGAACCGTTCGGGCCCACATATCCCATGATATAGCCCTTCGGCAGCGTAAAACTAATATCTCTTAAGTCAAAGGTCTTATAATGCTTTGACAGATTTTTAACTTCCAGTAATTCCATATTCTTCCCATTCCTTTCTAAAACGCTTACGCGTCCATCAAATGATTAAAAACAGCCGTCAGTTCCTCTCTGGGCATTCCCATGGCCCTCGCCGTTTCTATCGCCGTTGTGAGCCCTTCCTCGATCCGCAGAAGGTACTGCTCCCGAAGCAGGTTATTGTCCTTTGGGAGCACTACGCTCCCCTTTCCCTGCATGGTGGCGATGAATCCTTCAGCCTCCAGCTCACTGTATGCGCGGGTGGTGGTGATCACACTGACCCCGGCTTCCTTCGCCATCTGCCGGATGGAGGGCAGCGTTGTCCCTTCGGGTATCTGCCCGTTCAGTATCTGTTCCTTGAGCTGCTCCCTGATCTGTGCATATATCGGCAGTTCCGATTGATTCGATATGATTATTTTCAATACTTGCCTCCTTCGTTCTTCTGCACATCCCGTCGTCACGGTCTGCGCCATCAGTATATACTGTATATATACCTGTCTCTTATACACATCTGACGCTGCCGC
>CAMQTN010000190.1 GCA_947037115.1 uncultured Lachnospiraceae bacterium | reverse complement strand
CAGCAATGTGTTGAGCTGACATGTACTAATCGGTCGGTGGCTTAACCGAGAAACAAAAAAGGATCCTTCAGGTTCGGTTTTGAGGGTATGTTGCCCTTAAGAACAGCAGAGACTTCGCAAAGCCAGTGCGGAGAATCGCAGGGCGGTTCCCTGGCGATTAATTTGCGAAGCAGATTTACCGCAATCCTCGATAGCTCAATGGTAGAGCACGCGGCTGTTAACCGCGGGGTTGTAGGTTCGAGCCCTACTCGGGGAGGTATAAAGATCCGTAAACGTCAAGGTTTACGGGTCTTTTTGTCTGTGACACAATCATACTTTCTTTTTTCAATTTTCACTGTTTTACCTGTTTAAATATTTTGAGAAACATTTCATTAACCTATGTGAAAAAGCAAGATTCACTACAATGACAGAAATTCCTATAAAGCTGTAGAATAACACTTGATAAAATGAATATGCAAGTAGATATATACTTTTGTATATCACATATGTGCTTACAGGTAAAGAAATAATACTTGTGATTAAACAGGGTATATACCTCCTGATCACAATAGCCTGACCAATATGTATCAGAAAATGAAATGTGCAGCCAATAAATCCTCCCAGCCATAATCCAAACCAATTTGTAAATAAGGACATTAGGCAAAGGAAAATACATAACAGCAATTCTACAAACACCGCAAGAGCAAAGCCTTCTGAGGATACCTGCTCGTATTGTCTCATAATTGCAGGATATCTTTTTCTAAGAAATTTCCGGTTATGATTCAACCATGGGAGCAAGCCTATTATTTCTTCCATATCGTGAAATATAAAAAGTAACGGAAACAACCAGATATAACAGTGAAGCAAATCCTTTTAGAAACGGATATATCTCGGAAAACTTTTTACCGTAATTTTTTATCTAAGGATGATGTGTTACATTCTTTTATTGACGCTATTTTGCAAGATTATGTGAATGCTATACAACAACGGCAACAGAAATATTCACTTATCAAAACATTAGATGTTATCTTTGATTTTTGCAAAAAAACAAAGAAATACTTTTCATTCTCCGGGATCACATGCTCCTATATTTATTACTCGAAAAAATAAATGCGTTAATACTGAATGAACATAATAGATATATCTCTGAACTACAGGAAAATCATTTTGAGAACCAGCTACTTACAGAATATATCATTTTTTTAATATTGGCGGCGTATGGAATCTCATTGTTCGCTGGATTAAAAACGACATGCGTGATTCTACAATTGATATAAAAAACGTGAATTGCAAACCGAGATTCCCGTCCAAGTGGGAAAGACAGATACAAACAGAATAAAACAGAGGAGTGAAAGTGACGATACAAAAGCAGGAGGAGCAGGGATGTTCTTCCTGTTTTTATGTGGAAGCAGAGCAGCCGGCGGGGAAAGGAGAGAGAAGATGGCAAAGTTTTTAAACTATGAGGACCGGCTGGAGATACAGAACGGATTAAAGGAACACCTGACCTTTACGGAGATCGGAAAAAGGCTGGGAAGGGACAGGACGACCATTACCAAGGAGATAAGGAATTACTCGGTGGAGCAGGACAGCGGTTACAGCATATATCCCCACAACACCTGCAAATACAGAAAGACGTGTAAAAGAAAAAAGGTATGCGGGACAAATGACTGTAAGCATCCACTGGTAACAGTGTGCAAACAGTGAGAATCGATCTGCAACCGCTACTGCGGATATTTTGAGGAAGGGGTATGCACCCACCGGTTCAAGCCTCCCTATGTGTGCAACGGATGCCGGGAAGTAAAGAAATGCACCCTGACAAAGACCATCTATGACGCGCTGGAAGCCCAGAGGAAGGCAGGCGAAAAGATATCGGAATCAAGAAGCGGGATCCTGTCAACGGAAGGGGAGACCGCACGGCTTAATGAGATACTGGTGCCGCTTGTGAAACAGGGGCAGAGCATCCATCAGATCTACCTGAATAACAAAGATGAACTGATGTGCAGTGAAAAGACGCTGTATAACTATGTGGACGGCTACCTTTTCGATATCCGTAACATTGACCTGCCAAGGAAAGTAAAGTACCGTCCCAGATATAAGGAGCCGGAACTGAAGATCGACAGGGGGTGCCGTGTGGGGAGAAACTACCATGATTACGAAGTGTACATGGAAAAACACCCGGACACGGCGGTGGTGCAGATGGATTCGGTGATCGGGAGCAAAGGAGGGAAAGTCCTGCTGACCATCTACTTTGTGAATGTATCACTGATGCTGGGATTCCTGCGGGATGCGAATACATCAAAGAGTGTGATAGACATATATGATGAGTTGTACCACCGGCTGGGAGGACAGGATTTCCGAAGGCTGTTCCCGGTGATCCTGACGGACAACGGGAGTGAGTTTTCCAACCCGAAATGCATCGGGAACGGACCGGACGGAAAGGGTTTCCAAAGGACAAGGATATACTACTGCAATCCCAGCGCGCCCTACCAGAAGGCGAAGACCGAAGTGGGGCATGAATTCATCCGCAGGGTGGTGCCAAAGGGAAAGAGTTTTGACGGGCTGACCCAGGAGGATATCGAGCTGATGATGAACCACATCAATTCCTACCGGAGAAAGAAACTGAACGGGAAAAGCCCGTATGAAGCGTTCTGCTTTTATTACGGGGAAGAACTGGCGAAGAAGTTAGGATGCCATGAGGTTGATGCCGCAACCATCAACCTCACGCCAAGACTTTTAAAAAAGTAACAGGGCTGTGAGAAACTAAAAACAGACGCAGACCGCCGGCTGGAAATAAGGACCGAAAGAGGCGTGAAATTTGTGGTACAAAATTTGTAAGACAAAAGTGACGCCCGGTTTTTGTGCGCATTTTTACCCTGTCATAAGAGGATTATAGCACAAAATCAGTTGAAGAAACGGGAATCCTGCTACAAAAGTGGAATTTCGGATACAAAATTTGAAGGATGCTTACAAAATGTGAAAGTCGGTTACAAAACGGGAAGGTCGGTTTGCAATCGACCCCGATATTTTTCCAAGTATAGAAAACAATGGATGTAGTAGTAAGTATATATCAAAAGGCATTGATGAATGCTATAGCATGTGCTATAGTTCAAAATGGAGGTATTTATATATGGCATTTAGCGAGATAATTAAGTGTATTAGAAAAGAATTGGGAATTACACAGGAAGAACTGGCACATGAATTGAATGTGAGCTTTTCAACGATTAATAGATGGGAAAACGGACATAGGATTCCTAAAAAGATGGCGATTGTATGTTTAATAGATTTTTGTAGAAAAAATAAAGTAAATATTGATGTAATAGCTGAATTGGATAAGATTTAATATTATAAAAATTTTAAACGAGAGAATGACTGTATATGGGAAGTCACATATGTATATTAAAAG
>CAMQTN010000189.1 GCA_947037115.1 uncultured Lachnospiraceae bacterium | reverse complement strand
GGATGACCTAAACCCGCCCATTTGCGGGCATGGTTACACAGCTCCCATAGTAGCCTTCCTTTCGTTCCGTTATGCCTTATATCTTACATCTACAGTATTTAAAAGTCGCCTGACGGCGAGGGGTTGAATACCTGCAACCGCTATTTTAAGTGAAAAGCACTTCCCGTATTCTAAATGTGTGCCATAAAGGACGTAAATATTGACATCATTCTCAAAAAGTGATAGTATTACTATCATAAAATAAGAAAGACAGGAGATGTTCCTTATGGGCGAATCCAAGATTCGGAAACAGCAGATGGAGCAACGTACACAGCAGATACTCCATACTGCCCTGAAGCTATTCTGCGAAAAAGGGATTGAAGATACATCCGTGGAGGAGATTGCCAAAGCAGTCGGTGTCGGCCCTGCCACAATCTACCGCTATTTTGAAACCAAAGCAGAGCTTGCGATCTCGGCAGGAATTGCCTACTGGCAGATGGTCGCCGGAAAATATCTGGATTCCCTGTCCCAGGAAGCATATCAGAAGTTGAACGGCATTCGGCAGATAAAATATATTTTCCAGATCTTTACAAAGATTTTTCGGGAAGAATTCTTGTTTCTAAAATTTCTCCAGGAATTCGATATCTTTGTCCAAAGATATCATATTTCAAAGGAACGGCTGGAAGAATATGAAGAATATATCCTGAATCTGAAACCTTATATGACAAATGCTCTGGAAAAAGGCCTTAAGGACAAAAGTCTGGCCTTTTCATACACCATAGATGAAGTATACTTTTCCGTAACACACACACTTCTGAGTCTGATGCAGAAACTGGCCTGCAATGGACACATTCTTTCATCAGACGAACGAGTCGGTCTGGCCTTACAGGTAGAGATTGCAGGCGATCTCCTCCTTAACGGGCTTAACAGCAAAGAATCAAAAAGAGCATAACAGAAAAGAAACAGCAAGGAGGATGCATATGAAATCACTATCTACAGGTAAAATATGGCTATTCGCGGCCGGACAGTTCGGATGGTCCTTATTGTCAGGTCTGATTTCTAACTGGCTCGTATACTTTTATCAGCCGGATGAAGCTTCTGTCGCACAGGGGCAGACACTGTTTATTCCCCAGGGACTGGTTATTCTCGGAATCTTTACGGTCATCGGCGGCATTACCGCCTTCGGACGGCTTTTTGACGCGTTCACAGATCCCTTAATTGCATCCCTGTCGGACCGCTGTACCTCTGAAAATGGCCGGCGTATCCCGTTTTTAAAATGGGCCGCCCTGCCCCTTTCTCTGTCTACCGTGCTTATATTCTGGTCTCCGGTCAATCAGAACAGTTGGATCAATGCCGTTTTCCTGTTCGTGATGGTAATGGTATACTATTTGTCAATCACGGCTTACTGTACGCCCTATAATGCCCTGATTCCGGAATTAGGGCACAACCAGCAGGAACGCCTGAATATTTCCACAATCATTTCTTTTACTTTTATTGCCGGAACCGCAGTTGCCTATCTGGCGCCGGTAATCTGGGGAGCTTTCATCCCGGTATTGGGTCGTGTAGGCGCAATCCGCGCGACATTCACGTTTATGGCTGTCATCGCATTTTTCTGTATGCAGGTGCCGGTCTGGTCAATCCGTGAAAAAGAATATGTGGATACTGTTCCCTCGCAGGATACCGCGTTTTCCTCCCTCGCTTCCACATTCCGGAATCGGGAATTCCTGAAATTCGTCGGGTCGGACATCCTGTACTGGATTGCCATTACGATGTTCCAGACAGGTCTTCCGTTCTTCGTCACCAGCCTGCTGAAACTTCCGGAAACGATGACCACACTTTATTTTGTCGGTATGACCGCTTTGTCACTGGTATTTTATATTCCGATCAATAAGCTGGCGCCGAAACTTGGCAAGAAAAAGCTGATATTAACGGCCTTCGTGATTTTTTCGTTCTCATATCTCTATACCGGCTTTCTTGGAAGGATCTCTGTAATCTCTGCAAATGTACAGGGTCTGATTCTTATGGTTACGGCTTCCTTACCTATGGCGGTCTTTGGGATCCTTCCTCAGGCAGTGGTTGCCGATATTGCCCAGAGCGATGCGAAGCGCACCGGAAGCAACCGTGAAGGGATGTTCTATGCTGCAAGGACTTTTGCCTTTAAGCTGGGCCAGAGCCTCTCCATGCTCCTGTTTACAGCGGTTTCCACAGTTGGGGATTCCTCGGGAACGGGGTACCGCATTGCAGCGTTTACGGCGGCATGCTTCTGCTTTTTAGGCGGGATTATCTTCCTGTTTTATGACGAACACAAAATCAGCCGGGATATACGGTAGAAGCTTGCCATACATGATCATGACTGTTGTAACCTGTATGGACCCCATGTCCCGTCAAGGAAATGAAAGGAGAACCCTTACATGGACAGAAGAACCATTCACAATCTGATCATACCGGCAGAAGGATATGCGGAAATAATGGAGTCGGCCGTTCTGCCTTATCTTGCAGAGAGGAAAACGGAAAAATACTGTGAGCGGGAACAAGGAAAAAAGATCTTCTATCTGCGCTGCCTTGCAGACCAGCCTCAGGGCATTGTCATCCTGTCCCACGGTTATACGGAAACAGCCGACAAGCATCTGGAAAATATCTATTATTTTCTTCGCGGGGGATACCATGTCTTCATGCCGGAACACTGCGGACACGGCCGCAGCTACAGGCTGTGCAGTGATACCGGGGATCTCTCTCTGGTACATATTGATGATTATCAAAGATATGTAGATGACTTGCTGTTTGTAAGCCGCCTTGCGGCACAGGAATTCCCGGAGCTTCCCATATGCCTGTATGGCCATTCTATGGGCGGCGGGATTGCGGCCTGTGCAGCGGCACAAGAGCCCCGGATCTATTCGAGGCTGATCCTCTCCTCCCCAATGATACGCCCAAACAGCGCCCCCCTTCCCTGGCCGCTGGCATATCTCGTTGCAAAGACTTTCTGCATAGCAGGCGGGGAAGAACACTATCTGCCGGGAAACCATCCCTTTGACGGAATGGAACAATATGCCGACAGTGCTTCTGCTTCCGAATGTCGATTCCTGTATTATCAGGATAAACGCTGCAAAGAGCCCTTATTCCAGATGAACGCCGCCTCCTATGGATGGTTTTGGCAGACGTATCGGTTAAACCATGCTCTCCAAAAGAAAGCGTGGCGCCAGATTTCCTGTCCTACCCGGATCTTCCAGGCAGAATACGAAACATATGTTTCCAAAAGGGAACAGGAACGATTTGTGAAGAAATTATGCAGGAGGAAAAATATAGACGCAAAGCTTATCCGGGTAAAAGGGAGTAAACACGAAATCTTCAATTCCGATAATAAAATATTAGAATCCTATTGGCAAAAAATCTTATCATAGAGCAAAGCATAACAAGC
>CAMQTN010000188.1 GCA_947037115.1 uncultured Lachnospiraceae bacterium | reverse complement strand
GGATATGAATATCAATTTTAATTTTACAAATTTGACATCAAGATATAATTTGATGTCGCAGTTGTTTGGGGTAAAAAAGAACCAAAGCAATGGCCTGTTGAACCCGGCAGATATATTCAATGCCAAAAATCAGAAAGGCATAGGCATGACAAATAAGTCCGTAAAGTCGGATAAAGAAATTGAGGAAATTATTTATGAAAGCGGTATTTGTGTAAGAGGGATGATCATGAACGGCAAAAGCGAATCAGAGATGCATCAGATGATAGATGTTTCGGAAGAATACCGCCAGAAAATGTTTGATGAATGTAAACGTCATTTTTTGCAGGAAAATGGTGTGGCGAATGGAGATACCACAAGGCGTTCGGAGGTTTTCCGCGCATATCAGTTAAGCGTCAAAGAGGATGACCGTTTAAAAGGAACATGGTCATTGCAGCAGTATGAAAAGCAATACACGGCAGCACTTGCAGCGGCGGTAAGGGCGTCTAATCCGAACTGGAAAAACGGAGATCCATTTGATGCAAGTATTTTAGACAGCGTTACAAGGGAAAGTGTTGAAGCTAATCTGATGAAAAGCGGCAATACGCTCGTGAAAAGGTCGTCTGTTTCGGGCAGTTCAGTGGATATGAAGATATGATCTTTACACCCTATTCCGCAGGGGTACATAAACCTTTGCTTTTGCGGAGTGTCCGGACTTAAATTATAAAAATTTTCAGGAGGATAAAATTATGGCAATTTCAGGAATCGGCGGCAGTTATAACCAGATTGGAGCTGCAACAAATTATGTGCAGGAGAAGACAGCAGCCAAGGAAGCGGGCAGGAAGATGGCGGAACAGCCCGTAAGACTTTCCATTTCCAATGAAGGGAAGGAGCATTACCGTAACAGCATACAGCAGGGCGGGCAGGAAAGCTATGATGCCGTGCTTCAGCGGAGGGAGCAGTTAAAGAATGAAAAAATCAGCTTAGTTGACTACAGCTATGAAATTTCAAAGAGGGCTGGTGCCGGGGAAAGCGTCTCAAGCGCGGCTGGCAGGGCGGACGGTTATGTGAAGGCATATGCGGAACTGTATGATGAGATCGTGCAGGGATATGGGGATGGGACACGGGAGATATATGTGGCAGGTGAAGACGGTCCCCATAAACTCACGAAGGAAGAGGAACTGGATGCTTTGGATGCGGCGTATAAGTATACAGTGGACAGCTTTGTGACGATGGAGCAGACGAACCAGCGCGCCCGCACGATCATTGGCGAGGAAGCGGAGAAAATAGCAAAAATCAGCAGAAAGGAAACAAAGGCGGCAGATTTCCTTAAGGAGCAAAAGGCAAGGGGGACTGATAAGGTTCCTGAGAACCTTAACGAGAAGATGCTCAGTGCCGTTGTTTTGTTTAAAGAGAAATATGCGACGTTCAATCCTGATGCGGGTACATTATCGCAGTTGCTGGCAGGCATTAAGATTTCACAGTAAATATATAACTTTCGTTTGATGCATATCCCCAATAAGCCACAGAGGGCGGACAGGGCAGGCTTCCCCGGCTTCCGGCAGATTGGGGAATCGGGGAGCAGGGGGAGTTTTATAGATTAATTTTTTAGAGGCATGGTTTGAAAAAGAAACTCATAATTGTTTTCGTGGTAATAGCGGTGATTCTGCTGCTGATTCCGGTTAAAAAGGTCTATGAGGATGGTGGGACACAGACCTATACAGCCTTGACTTATAAGGTGATTGTCTGGAAGCAGATAGATGGAAAAACGGGGACGGAAATTTACATTTTCCCTAACAATTTCCAACAGTTAGATTATTACGAGTGATTTTTGAAAGGGTGTTTTTGTATGGAGATAACAGGGATTAAGGCGGGGCATCTGGCAGAGAACAAAAAGTCGGGGAAGGCATCATCCAAGAAGGAATGGAAGCTGTCGGATTCCCTCCGGGAGAAGATAACGGAATATGCCAGAGAGGATGCGGCGCAGAACGTCTATATGGGGAATAAGTTCCTCGCCCTGCGGAAAAGCGAGGTCGCCAAAGTTGCGCCGGACAGGGCGGCACTGATGGGGAAGATTAACCAGAAAATGGCTGATATGAAAGAAATACGTGAGGCTGACGAGCGGTGGCTGCGCATCCTGTTTGGCGGGCCGTATGAAGCCAGGTTCCAGTCCGAAGGGACGGGTTCCGCTGTCCATGTGTATGACGGGAACGGTGATGAGATACTGACATATACCACGGGCGTGGGCTGGCATGAGAAGGAATCAAAAGCGGAGACGGAGGTACACGGGGCACTGAAAGCTGCCTACTATGATGCATACCATGCGGCAAGGCAGGAGATAAATTCCGATGTTGCCGGGATGGAAGTGCAGAGCGGCTTTGACGCGAGGGCATAAATAAATACAACAGATAAATAACGGCAAAGCAGACTTAATGGGGAGGCGTTTATTGGGAGATACCAATAGGCGCCTCTGCGCTTTCAGGGGAAGGAGGAGGTCATTATCCAGAAAATTAAATGCCCGAACCATAAGTGTGAGAGGCGGATTTTTGATATCGGCATAACACGTTTCAGGGTCATAATAGAACTGAAATGCCCGCACTGTGGTGAAATAGTAAGGGTGTAGATTAAAGAGTTTCTTTTATGGGCATACTCAGTTTATCAATGGAAAATCACATTCAAATCTGGAAACGAAAAATTCACACTGGATGCTGCGGAAGAAGAATACAGGAATTACTTTAGACCATGGTGGCAGCAGAAAAAGCATGAGCAGAGGAACGGAGCCTATGGAAAAGTCACAGGCTCCGGAGAGATGACAGATTATTCTTCGTATAAGGATACTCTATGGTATGACCTAAGAGACAAGATAGGCTGGATCATTATAGATGAAGGGACAACAACGATAGGGAAAAATGCTTTGATGAACTTATCAACAGATATCCATATTAGAGTGACTATGGTGTAGAATGGATTAAACAATAATTTTATTAACAGTACATAAGACGGTTTAAAGGAGAATACCTATGAGGAAAAAAATATTAGCACTTACAACAGCTTTAATACTTTCAATGAGTTTATCAGCTTGTGGCAAGGATAATACCTTTCAACCAGAAGATACACCTGTAGAAAAAGAAGAAGAGAAAAAAGAAGAAACAGAGGAAGTTGAAGAAGAACCCACATCAGAAGAAACAGAGGAAGTTGAAGAAGAACCCACATCAGAAGAAACAGAAGAAGATTTAGCCCAAAAAGAAATAAAAAAAATACAGTCAGCTTTAGGAGAAATGCCTTACTATGGTGATACTGCCAACTGTAAAATGACAGCAGAACAGGCAACAGCATTTGCACAGCTGATAGCAGATGGGTTGGCAGGTGATTTCAGCTTTCGTGGTGGGTATGACGAAAATACAATATCGGATATTATATCTTGGAATGAACCATTCCATATAAATCAAGTTGATGCATATATTAATGAATATG
>CAMQTN010000187.1 GCA_947037115.1 uncultured Lachnospiraceae bacterium | reverse complement strand
CTTCCAGTTTTTCACAACGTTTTTACAAAATGCCCCTGCGGCATTTTGGAGGGGTTTGGGGATGTTCCCCAACAAGCATTTCTGAAATTTATTTCAGAAATAGCACTTATGTGCACAGCTCCCGTTTCGTCAGAAATGGGAGAGTGTGTACATAAGTGCGTTGCTATTCCGAAAAAAGGGGTTTTTTTCGGAGGTCTTTCGCCGGCAACGGCGTCCCGGCGCGTATGCGCCGGATCAAACCAGTATCGGCAGATACTGGCATAAAATTTTCGGGGAAATATGTGTGGCGGTGCTGGAATTTAGTTGAGACATTGCGACAGATATGCTATACTTTTAAGAGGCAATACCATAACGGTAGGCGGTTAGCCCTCCACGGAGGGACTGTGACCCTCCGATCACATAGAGATCTGTACGGAGTACAGAAATATATGGACAAAGGAGGGCGATACGAATGATGACTATGGAAGGTCTGATCGCGGTAATCAGTCTTATACTGACTGCGTTCGGACTCGGATATACAATCGGAAGTAACAACACAAAAAAATAACCGCCCGAGCCTCGCAAACTTGACGGTTATTTTTAATTGAAAAATTTCGACGGGCTAACCGTCTAGCGGTATTGCCTCTTTACATTCAATATAACATAGTTAAAAAAAGAAATCAAATTTTTTCTTGAAACTGTGAAAAAATTCCGCATCAGGAAAATACAAAAGAAGGTGATTTTATTTGAATACGACAGAGCAGATGCACCAGCAGGATCTGAAACGTTTGAAACAACTCCGTTATATGGATGACACCTTTATGACGGTCTGTCTTGCAGATAATTTTGAAGCAGTGGAGCTGATACTCCGGATCATTCTGGAACAAAAAGACATAACGGTCAGATCAGTCAGGACACAGGAGCTGATGAAAAATCTGCAGGGACGTTCGGCAATTTTAGATGTCCATGCAGTTGACAGTACCGGCAGAGAATTTGACGTGGAGCTCCAGCGATCGGACGCAGGAGCAGGAGCAAAACGAGCAAGGCATAACAGCAGCCTGATGGACGCCCATATTTTAAAACCCGGAGCTGATACGGAAGATATTCCGGACAGCTATGTTATCTTCATAACAGAAAATGATGTGATGAATGGAGACCAGGCAGTCTATCCGGTGGATCGGTATGTGAAGATCGGAAGAAAAAAAGTATTGTTTGGAGACGGATCACATATCCTATATGTGGCGCGGGCTGAGAAATCAGCATAGCTGATTTCCACTGACAGGCGGAGATACTTCTGCCTGTCTTTGTAAGCTGATAATATAAAACAGGAGAATCCTGTCAGGTAAGGTTTAGCCAACCGCCTGTACCGAGTCCTTGGAGTCGAAGCGGTAACGTCAGACTTAAGCGTAGGACAGGGAGCAACAGAGCCGAAACGAAAGTGAAGTGATTGAGCTGGGAAATAGATATAGGGTTGGAAATGGTCGATGCGCTTACATACGCAGCAGACAACACCCTTATGACCGATAGGGCGAGGGAATAAGGGCATCCCCCAGTCTGAGAGCTTGGCGAGGTTGATGATAATTATATTATACGGAACAGCCGAGATCCTGCTGTCTCCTTGAAAAGAAAAGGTATGGAAACCAAACCGAAGGAATGAGGCAGGAATCCAAAAGGACAGCAGGAAGTCCGATACACTCATAGTACCAAAGAAACTGCCAATCACAGTGGAGGGAAGGGGTGTACACTTTACAGCTTCAGGTAAATCAGGGTCATGCAGACAAAGGAGAGCTGGCAACGTGATAAATGAATTACTTGGAATACAATATAACATCGCAAAAGCGAACGCAACAGATGGAAAAGTCCAGAATCTGGCGTCGTATATCAATGTTGGAAGCCTGAAAGCAATCCATAAGGCTATGGATAAGAACAAGGCCAGCGGCATAGACAGAGTGACAAAAGAAGAATATGGACAGAATCTGGAAGAAAACCTTGAGAATCTTGTAAAGAGAATGAAGAGCGGAAGCTACAGCCCAAATCCAACAAGACGGGTTTATATTCCGAAAGAGACGAAAGGCAAAATGAGGCCGCTGGGCATATCCTGTTACGAGGATAAACTGGTGGAAAACGCAATTGCACAGATACTGGAACAGATTTATGAGCCGAAGTTTTATGACGAGAGCTATGGATTCAGACCAAGCCGGAATTGCCACAAGGCAGTAAAGAAGGTCGTTGAGACAGTGAGGTATCAGAAGACGAATTATGTGGTAGAGGCAGACATCAGGGGATTCTTTGACAATGTAAACCACGAATGGCTGATGAAGATGCTGGCACATGACATAGCGGACAGAAAATTCCTTGGAATCATAGGGAAATTTCTGAAAGCGGGAATCATGGAAGACGGCAGGTATCTTGACAGTGAAAGGGGGACCCCGCAGGGAAATGGGGCGAGCCCAATATTGGCGAATATATACCTGCATTATGTGCTGGATAACTGGTTTGATGTGATTGTGAAGAGACAGTGTAGGGGAGAGAGTTATTTAGTACGCTATGCTGATGACTTTGTCTGCTGTTTTCAGAAAAAGTATGAGGCAGAAGTGTTCCGTCAGAGGCTGGAGGAACGGTTTGCCAAATATGGGCTGGAGCTGGCGGAAGAGAAGACTAGAATACTGGAATTTGGGAGATTTGCGGAGGAAGACAGGAAAAGGAGAGGCGAAGGGAAGCCAGAGACATTTGACTTTCTGGGATTTACATTTTACTGTGGAGTGGATGCAAAGAAACGCTTTTTCCGGTGTAAAGTAAAGACAAGCCGTAAGAAACTACGCAGCAAGACAAAGGCGATGAAAGAGTGGATAAAGAGCCACAGGGATATGCCGCTGGAATGGATATTCAGGATGGTAAATGCCAAACTAAGAGGACATTACCAGTATTATGGAGCGACAGATAACATGGAGGAAATATGCCTGTATCTGCACAATACAAAGATGTTGCTGTTTAAGTGGCTGAACCGCAGAAGCCAAAGAAGGAGCTATACATGGGAAGCTTACACCAAAGGACTATTGAGAACTTTTCCATTAATACAGCCACAAATCAGGGTGAGTTTGCTAGGTAGATAACATATGAATGTAAAGTGAAAAGCCGTATGCGTTAGTAGCGCACGTACGGTTTTGTATAGGGGTATGGGGAGTAATCCCCATATCTACTAGAGAATGGAAAATATCGTGGAGACGATGAGATCGGAAAACTGATCCATGACCTGTCCTGTACCGATCCGGATGACATGAACTATGAAGCCCTGGCAGACAGGGCGAGGTATTACAAAAAGAATGAGAAGGAGTCGCGGCTATGTGTAAAATTATGGAAGATATGAGAAATGAAGCTGCACGGGAAGCTGCACGGGAAGCTGCAATCGAAGCAGCACAGAAAAGTGCAAGGGAAATCGCAGAAAGAATGCTCAGAGATGGAGAAATGCCACTAGAGAAAATTGCACGCTATGTTCCAACAATATCTCTTG
>CAMQTN010000186.1 GCA_947037115.1 uncultured Lachnospiraceae bacterium | reverse complement strand
AACCGAAGGTTTGTGCGTAGGGTGTATTTCGCTCTCAAACGCCGAGGGCTTAGGGGAGAGCTTGCGCCCTCCCCGGAAATTAGTTGCTGACACTCTCTGAACCACTCCGAAGCAGTCCGTGGAACAGATTCTTTACAGGCATAAAAAAGCCGCCTGCCTGAAAACTGGTATTCCAGTCTCAAAACAGACGGCTACATTTGCACCCTTATTTGCAGCCTTCCGGCTGCTTTCTGCCCTTATTTTGCGGGCTTGAATGCCCGCCCTTTATTATGCAGCCTTTAATGGCTGCCCCTTGTCCTTGTTTTGTAGCCTTTCGGCTACCTTTTGTTAGTCTTTTTTCAAAATACGGCTACATTTATACTTTGATATAAAAAATCCGCAAAAATAAGGCTACAGTAAACCTAATTACCGTAGCCCTGCCCTATAAATATATTAAAATGCGTCAAAATCAATCAAATCATTGTCCGGCGGCTCTGTGGCATTCTCTGATACAGCTTCTTCCTGCATATTCCCCGCATTCCGTATCGTTGCTTTCGTAGCAGCGGGAGAAACTGTGCCGCCCGTCACATTTCCACTGTCTGCGCCGTTTAATGATTCCTGCCCGCACACCATGCCGCCCTGCGCCGCCTGATAAGCCCCCATAGGAACGGATAAAGGAAAAAGCTGCATCTGTGCCATATACATACCAAAAAGCGCCGGGAGATTGGACATTACTTTCTTTTCAACCGCTTCCACGATACGCTCTGCAAAAGCATCCTCTTTCTCCCGTGTTTCCAGATAGGGATCATACTCTGCCGCCATGCGCCTGTTATAATAATCATTGACCGCCTCTATCACAAATTTATTCTGCGACTTGAACATCTGCCGTATCTTTGGGGAGTGCAGAAGCTCCCACGCCCTGCATTCGTCCCCTTTTTCCATGTTAAAGCGGATATTATGGTTTTTGTTTTTCATTCAAATGCGCCCCTTATCCGGCTGATGCCATTGCTTTCTGCCTGCGGAGTTTCATATAACAGAAATATTCGTAGCCTTTGGCGTTTGCCCGTATATCATGGTTAAAAGTAACATTATCGCTGTCATAACTGCCCACAAGCTCCACAACCTTCGCCCCACCGCCCATGACATACAGTTTCATAAGATTAGGATTGTAACCATGCGCTTTCAGTTCTGCAAATATCTTATCCACATAGGATTTTGCCGCTTCCTCCATGAGCTGCTGGTATTCCCCGCCCACTTTTGTATCGCCGCAGCGCAGATAATTCTCAATAATTTCCATCGGAAGTTCCTCCGCTTTTCTGTCTAAGATGTGGTCACGGATCACCTTAAAACACTCGCCCACGCCAAGCCGCACTGTCCACGATTTGCTTTCGCTTGCCTTGCCATTATTGAGTATCATCACGTTCATCGTCCCATTCCCAATATCAGCTACCATGTGCATACCCTTAAAATCCGGCAGGCTCTCCGCTATCGCTGCATAGCACTGTGGCATGACCGTACAGTCCACAATGTCAATCAAATAACGCCTGCCCGCATACTTATAATCTACATGACGGTTCTGCATCATATACTCCCGGAACGAATCCCGCTGTGTCTGAACCCATTTTAACGGAAGTCCCACCGCAAGATGAATCTTTGCCGTTGACAGCCCTCTTGCGTTCAGTTCCTTTGCTATGGCGGCAAGGGTAATGATATAATTATCGTCATCCATGCTCTTTTCCGCCACAAAATCCTTATGCCCCTCGCCTATGGTGTAATAGCTGCCTTCATATTCCAAATAATTCCTTGTAAAAATAGGCGGCTGGTCGCTCCTGCTCACGGAAGTCGGGAAACAGCACCTTGCCGTCTTATAGTTCCCATAGCCTGCATCCACGCCTAAAATAATTGTCCCGTTCATGTTGTAATCCCTGATCTTTGTCATATAAAAATCCTCTCTTTCATGGTTTGTTTTTAATAAAATTATCTGCCATACTTGCGTTTCACTTCTTCTTTCGTCGGAAGGCTGCCGTCTACGATAACTTTATTTTCCCCGGCTGTTATGGCTGCAACCTGCTCCGTGCTGTCTGTAAGCAGAAGTCCATCCGCTGACTGCCTCGCTTCCTCTATCTGTTTCTGCCTGTCTGCGGCATTTGCACCCTCAATCAGCTGCCGGATTTCCGGTCTGTGCTTCTTGCGGTATGCTTTTTGGTACTCCCTGCTGTACTGGCGGCGTTTCCGTTTCTTTTCTTCCTCTGCAATTTCTTCCTCCGAAAGTTCCTGCGCCGGAAGATCCACCTTCCCGATATAATTTAAGAAAATCTCAATCTCCTGCACACGGTCTCCATCCATTTTCTCTATTTTGTGTACCAGAACCTTGTCCACAAATTCATTGACGATGGCAGGCGTAAGTTCCTGAATGTCAGTGTATTTATGCACAAGCAACAAAAATTCTTCCGTCCTGTCCGTATCTTCTTCAAACTGCATGAGTTTTTCCTGAATTTCTCTCATGGAAATCTCAATCTCCTGCTGTTCCTTTTCATAATCGGAAGAAAGCATTTCGTATCGCCTGTCCGGCAGCTTTCCCATTGCGTTGTCCTCATACACCTTTTTAATCAGCAGGTCAAGGTCTGCAAAGCGTTTCTCTTTTTTCACAAGGTCTGATTTCAGCTTTTTTACCTCGCCTTTGTCCCTGACCTGTGATGCGCTCCGCATACTTTTTATAAATGCCGCCTCGTCCATGCGGACGCTTTTTAAGGCATACCGGATTGATTCGAGTATAAGCTGTTTTACCGTATCCTCTTTTATGGAATGGGAACAGCACACTTGTTTATACTTTTTTCTGCTGCTGTTATAGGTGCTGCAATTAAAACCTGCGGATGTGTGCTGGACTTCCCCGTTCGGAATCCCGCGCCAGTCCCTGCCCGCCCTTGTCGTGCTTCTGCGGTAGTGCATCTTCCCGCCGCAGTCCGCACAGTAGAGCTTTCCGGTCAGCAGGCTTCCTTCCCCGCTGGTATCCACTCTCCGCACCGTCTTTCTTAATTCCTGCACCAGATACCAAGTCCTGCGGTCTATGATTGGTTCATGGGTATCCTGAAAAATAAGGATGTCCTCACTGCTGTTTTTAACCGCTTTCTTATCTTTGTAGGATTCCTTATGGCTGCGGAAGTTCACTGTGTCGCCCATATATTCCGGTCTTTCCAGTATCCGCACCACCGACCCGCCCGTCCAGTTGTAGGGAGTTTCAAAATCGCACATGGTTTTGAAATTGCCCCTCTGCCTTGTCGCCTGATAATAGGACGGTTTCTCCACCTTTTCTGCCATAAGCCGCTTTGCAATCTGGTACGGTCCCATGCCCTCCACGGTCAGACGGAAAATCTTTTTCACAACCTCTGCCGCTTCTTCATCGACAAGCCAGAGGTTTTTATCATCAGGGCTTTTCACATATCCGTATGGCGGATTGCTTGTGATTGGTTTTCCTTCTTTCCCTTTTGCCCGCAAAACTGCGGTGATCTTCCTGCTGCAGTCACGCAGATACCATTCATTCATGATATTCAAAAAAGGGGCGAATTCACTGCTGGTGTTGTTGGTACTGTCAACACCGTTGGAAACAGCAATAAAACGGACAC
>CAMQTN010000185.1 GCA_947037115.1 uncultured Lachnospiraceae bacterium | reverse complement strand
TTGAGCCTGCCGCTTGTGAGAAGATTGGTGTATGTAACCCTGCGGTGCTGCTTCAAATAATCCAAGTACCGCTGTCCCCATATGCCTATGGGCTGTTCTTCTTCGGCGGGTAAAGCTATACATGGTATCAAATAATCTCCTTGCCTTTCATATCTTCCGCCCAGTTTCTCAAAAATCGTCTTTGCCATTGTCTGTTACCTCCACATTCTTTTTTATTTTGAATGTCCGCAAAATCCGTCCTACATCCGTTGCACACATAGGGAGGCTTGAACCGGTGGGTGCATACCTCTTCCTCAAAATATCCGCAGTAGCGGTTGCAGATCGATTCGCACTGTTTGCACACTGTTACCAGTGGATGCTTACATTCATTTGTCCCGCATACCTTTTTTCTTTTACACGTCTTTCTGTATTTGCAGGTGTTGTGGGGATATATGCTGTAACCGCTGTCCTGCTCCACCGAGTAATTCCTTATCTCCTTGGTAATGGTCGTCCTGTCCCTTCCCAGCCTTTTTCCGATCTCTGTAAAGGTCATATGTTCCTTCAGACCGTTCTGTATCTCCAGCCGGTCCTCATAGCTTAAAAACTTTGCCATCTTTTCTCTCCTTTCCCCGCCGGCTGTCCTGCTTCCACAAAAAAACAGGAAGAACATCTCTGCTCCTCCTGCATTTGTATCGTCACTTTCACTTCTATGTTTTATTCAGTTTGTATTCCACTTTCCCCCTTGGACGGGAATCTCGGTTTGCAATTCACGAAGAACCAAAACACCCCTAAAGTTTTTCGCTTTTCGTCCGACAAGCCCACCCGCATATTCCCTTTCCAAGCAATTTCCCTTATCAGGCCGCCCGGCCTGCCTGCGGAAACGGCATACCGCCGCATATGGCGGATGAAGTCCATAGTACGGCGGTTAGCCTTTGTAGGGTTCCTTATACACACACTCCAGAACCATGTCCATATTACAAAGCCGTTATAAATCTAATTCTTTTTCCAGTCCATGCAATGCCCATATAAAGCCTATCCCGCCCATGACCACAAAGAGCATTAACACAAATATCAAGCTACTTATCTGGACAGTTCCATATAATACCAGTTCTCGCAGTACGTTAATCACATGAGTAAATGGATTGATATTGATTGCAACTTTCAAAACGCCGCTGATACTGTCTGCCGGAAACAGGGCTGTGCTAAGAAAAAATACGGGCAGTACAATTGCGTTCATAACCGTTTCATATATAACCTCATTAGGTAAAATCAGGCTTATCCCGTAAGCAAGCCCCGCCATGAAAAATGCCGTCAGAAACACCAAAAAGATGATGATAAATATTCCTGCCATATCAGCGGCAATCCCAACAGAGTAAAACAGGCTGACAGCGCACATTATCCCGACTTCAATGAATGTACATAATACCGCTTCAAGAAGTTGTCCTAAAACAATGGAACTGCGTCTGACAGGGGCTATCAATACCCGGTAAAAGCTACCATCCGATTTCATCATATAATTCATGATCCCGCTACTGCTACAGGCGGAAAAGCTGACCAACACAACCAAGCCGGGCAGGATAAACGCTGTATAGTTTTCTATTTCGGTATTTTTCATCGTCTGACCTGCAACAGCACTGTAAAGGACAAGCCACAGGAGAGGCTGCAGGATTGTAATTACAATGGTGAAAGAATTGTGGAAACGCCACTTGACATTCCGGTATAGAATCGTGAATACGCTCATATACATCCCTCCCGTTCCCTTTGTGTCAGTCGCAGAAATACATCCTCCAAAGTCGGCTGTGTGCTTTCTATACCCTGAAACCGGATGTGATGCTCTGCCAGAAATGATATTACACGTTCCATATCCGACTGTGCATCATGTGAATGGATAATGACCGCCGAATTTCGGATGAGCATTTCTTCCTGCGGCAAAATGTTCTTCAATACTCCCTTATGTTCCTTGGCCTCGTCTTCGGTGACAAATTGCAGCCGTATGATATTTTCCCGGAGCAAAGACCGCAGTTCTGCTGGTGTTCCCTGCTTTACCGCTTTTCCGTTCTTCATGATACAGACATTATTGCTTAAGCTGTCGGCTTCTTCAAGATAATGCGTCGTGAGGAATATGGTGGTTTCAAAATCGTTACAGACCTGCTTCATCATTTCCCACATAGAATTACGTGACCTGGCATCCATACCAACAGTCGGCTCATCCAGAAAAAGGATTTTAGGTTTTGACATCATATTAAGCGCAATATCAAGCCGGCGCCTTACGCCACCGGAATACGATGATACTGGATATTTCCGATACCGCCCTAAACCAAAATCAGAAATAAGTTTTTCCATCCGCTTTCCCGCTTCTTCTTTTGGAATCTTATACAGTCTGCTTTGGAACAGCATATTTTCTTCTAAGGACAGATGCATATCAATAGATGTCTGCTGTGCCACACAGGCAATCTGTGAACGTATCCATGCAGCATCTGTATAGATATTTTTTCCAAGCATGGTCACTCCGCCAGAAGTAGGACGCAGATAGGTTGTCAGTATGCGGATCAGGGTAGACTTTCCCGCACCATTTTCCCCTAACAGGGAAAAGATTTCCCCAGCATTAACGGAAAGCGACAGTCCCGAAAGTGCCTGTACGCCATTTCTATATTGCTTTACAACATTTTCCGTTTCGATAGCGAGCATGCTTTATCCCTCCTTAATCGGGAAGCGTATTTCGGTAATATATTTATCGGGATTTCCTTTTATCAGCATTCCGGGGCCTTTTATAAATACCTCACGGAACGGCGGGGTCTCTTGTATCTCAATTTGATATTGCATAATTATTTCTCCTTTTCTTTTCTTATTGCTATCCATACTTCGGAATGGCCACAGATTGGTTTCCCCTCAATAATTGGGTACACTTCAATATCCGGAAGCCCGGCATACTCATAGCCGGAAAAAGGAAGCCATTCCGTATAAAACCTTTTGAAAACATCCTGCACATTTTCTTTAAAATACCCGTCATTTTCAAAGACCACCCATGTTGTAGCCGGAATCCCATATTCATACATCCCTGCTGGTATTTCTTTACTTGTGGCAGCAGCTATATAATAAAAAATGTTGCCCGGGTCATGGTAAACGCTGATTCCCAAAATCCCTTTAGGGTTTTCATCAGACAGCAAACATATATCTGAAAACTGTTTTTTCCCTAAAGCATCTTTCCAAAAGCCAGGGACAACTCTCTGATTCTTTTCCACATCCTCAGTCAGAGGGATGCGAATACCAACAAACCTGATAGCTCCTGTTTCTGTAATGCGATATGACATAGCGCTTCCTCCTGTAATCTTTACAGAAAATTTAATTGGTGGATATGCATTTAATGTGCTTCCTTTGTTTTTTGCAGCAACGGGTGTTATCCCATGGACACTCTGGAATGCCCTGTTGAATGATGTAGGAGAAGTATAGCCATATTTTAGGGCGACATCCAGCACTTTTTTATCTGACCGCTGCAGTTCAAAAGCAGCCTGTGACATTCTGCGCCTGCGGATATACTCCGAAAGAGAGATACCTGCAACATAAGAAAACAAACGC
The DNA here is from genome assembly GCA_947037115.1 of uncultured Lachnospiraceae bacterium. Lineage (GTDB taxonomy): Bacteria > Bacillota > Clostridia > Lachnospirales > Lachnospiraceae > UBA3282. The sequence continues at coordinate 117 of CAMQTN010000185.1, read as the reverse complement.
TGAAAGTAGTAGGTTGAACAACACGCAATACGGGCTGCTTCCTGATAAGATATTTCTTTATCGAGATTATCTTCTATGTACTCTATGGCGCTGCTTAGATTTTTCAACCATTCCATT
>CAMQTN010000184.1 GCA_947037115.1 uncultured Lachnospiraceae bacterium | reverse complement strand
CATTTTCATAACGTTTTGTGCCTGAGCGAAGCGAAAGGAATGGATATAAACATGAGTTTTTGCACAAGTCTTTCAAAGAGTTCATTGTCAAATCTGCCGTCCTCAATACTAAGCTTTGTCATGTATGGCTTAAACAGCCTTATCACTTCCTGCATGGCGTTGTAATCGCCCGACACCGCTTTTTCCAATGTTTCAAAGGTAATGCTCCTGCCACTGTATTTATTTTCCATAATGCATTTCATCCATCAGCAGCCGTAGCTTTTTTACGGCATTGTTCCTCTGGTCACAAATGGTACTTCTTCCTGTGCCATAGATTTCGCCAATCTCCCTGTCACTCAGACCGGCAAAGTAATACAGTAACACAATCTGTATTTTTTTGTCCGGCAGTCCTCTTAACGCCTGTGCCAGATCACCGTCAATTATGCCAATTTCGTATCCCATGACTGGAAAATAATCAGCATGGTATGTATCAATTTTTTTTCAATCATACCTGACTGTTTTAGTGAAAGCATCTCAATATGTGCTTCACGTTCTGCCCTGTGTTTCTGTTCATTATAATAGTTCTTCTTTTCATACATCAAAGCTGTGCGACAGAATAGTACAAATTGTCGCACTGTCTTATCTTCCTTATCTGTCATTGTCCTGACCTCCATCTCTGAAATTAACTGCATCTCAAAGAGATTAGGACGGGTGGAGAACGACAGTGTATTGTTATCCTCAAATGCAGAAAGGCGTTCATTGGCTTTTCTCCAATAAACACCTTTCTCATTTATGTATTATTGTTAGTGTTGAGTAAATAACTTACCACCAAACCGAAAAACAGTTTTTCTTTTCGGTACTGCAAAGATTCTACAGCTCTAATGCTCATACCAGACAAAATCATCATAATCCCAGTATAGCCCAACATCCCCACTAAGAGAATAGGCGCCACAAATACTGCCGTCCACGGCATTGACCATACAATTGTAATCGAAAAATTCCTCTGGATCGACCACCTCCTCCTTATTTCCAAACTGTACGGAATACGCTATATTTCCCTTGTCTTTATACTCATCCCAGTCCGTGATATCATACAAACGCAGCTTCCAACCATTGGCCGCCAGATCAGGGTATATACGCACTTCCAGTTCCTCCGCCTTTTCGCCGATATCAGCTTCCATCGCCTTCCTTGCAATCTCTATTGCTTCATCTTCACTGATTCCGCCCGCAGCCTTTACCTTTTCCTCAAGCAAGGCTCTGTCCCTCCGTTCCGCCTCGTCTATCTTCTCCTGTGTCCACCCCTGCGAATTAACAGCTATCCTAGAATTACAGTCAATAATCTCCAACAGTTCCTCGTCCGTAAGTTCCCTTTCTGGCAGATAGTATTCTCCTGTAGACCTGATATAGCAGAGTGTTCCCTCCACCACCGACTCGGCACTGTCCACTTCCTGAATCATCTTTTTGGGTTTTGCGGTTTCATTCTGATAGTTCTGATTCAGTTCTGCCATACGTTCTTTTTCACTGTCAGAATATGCCCTCATAATACTATCCGTTCCCTCATTCTGTTCCTGTGCGTCATCCTTTGTCTGGTCAGTATCCATATCAGTTTGTACTTCCATACCCTTTGGTTCTGCTTCTGAAATCTTATATTGTACTGCCGTATCAGCCTGTTCACTGTCATCACCAGTTCTGCCGCATCCGGTCAATGAAACAACACCTGCAGCAAATAAAACTATTAACCTTGTCTTTACAAATTTTTTACACTTTTTCATCGCTTTTCCTTCTTATCCCTTAAATATCGTTATTTTTATATAATCATAACCGGCAAAGCAATAAACGCTTTGCCCGTCAGACGGTGTTTACTCATATGTCTTCAAAATACTTCCGTCCACAGCGTCAATCATACAATAATATGTCGAATGATTATTCTCATCCGGATTGCTAAAAATTATGAGATAAGCTATATCCCCCTTATGTTCATAATCCGTCTGTTCTGATATATCCTGTATTATCACCGCCGCAGAACCGTCATTATATTTCAATATTTCCTTTCCTTCTGTCCGCTCTCCAAGCTCATCCTCCATCTGCTTCGTTGCAATTTCTATCGCTTCTTCGTCACTGATTCCGCCTGCAGCCTGTATCCTTTCCCGCAACTGTTTTTCCTCTGCCTGCATCTGGGCTCTCGCTTCCTGCGCTGCCGTACCCTGTGAAACTGCATAACTCATCTTATGCTGAAAATCAATGATCTCCAAAATCTCCTCGTCGGTCATTTCCTGAGCAGGCAGATTGAAAACGCCCGTAGACCTGATATAGCAGAGCGTTCCCTCCAGTACATCCTCCGCATTGTCCACCTGTGTTATGACATTTTCGGGAAATTTTCCGCCCTTATATGCCTGCCAGAGCGTTTTACTGCGTTCTTTTTCACTATCAGAATACTCCCTTGAAAACTCGTCCGCTTCTGTAGGTTTCGACTGAACCATATTGTTAATTTCCTGCACTTCCTCTTTCGGAATACTTTCCATTCTCTCCCTCACCACATTTGTCACAAACGCCCGAACCGGAAAACTGACTATACCAGTCACTAACACAAATGCTGCCGCAGCCGTTGCCATTCTTCTCCAGCTCCATGTTCTTGTATTCGTATTCCCATTTTCCATCTTTTTCTGAATATTCATAATTACCTCCTCCTGCATTTCCGATGAAATGTGTACCTGATCCATTGCTTTCTTTACATCATATCCGTCCATTTGTTATATTCCTCCTTCCATCCTGACTGTATCCCGCATTTGTTTTCTCCCCCGCAACAGCCTCGATTTCACTGCGCTTTCTGTGATTCCTAATATATCCGCAATTTCCTTAATAGAATATCCCTCTACATAATGCAGATAAATAACTGTTTTATGCTTTATTGGGAGTTCAAGAAGTTCTTTTAAGATTTCCTTCTGTTCGGGTGCCACAAGAAAATTTTCCACTTCATCAATAGGAACTTTCGGATGCCGGACTCTGAACCGTATCATATCACGACAAATATTCGTTGCCACCTTGATCAGCCACGCTTTCTCATGCTCCTCGTCACGAAAATCCGGTTTCTTTTCCAAATACCTGCAAAAGGTATCTTGAATAGCATCCTGAACATCCTGCTCATTGCAGAGTATAACAAGGCATATCTTGTAGAGCATATCACTGTATTTTATGACCGCTTTTCTTATGTCCTTCTCGATATCCATAGGTTTTTCACCTCCTTTGCTTTAAACACGTTTTAGGTGAGGAAAAGGTTGCGCATAAAATAATTTTTTAATGTTTTTTCATGTGTCCCTTGCATTTCTATGTAATTTTCTATCAACCATTTTTTCTATAAATGCATTGTAATTACATTTTATCAATTAACAGGCGTAATTTGTTGATAATATTTATATTCTTACACCCAAATTCTCCCACCTTGTAATTCTTTTACACCTTATTCTGTAATTCTCGCAGGTGCCTAATCTGTGCATCACTCAATGTCCTTGGCTTCCCAATCCTGACAAGATTTTTGGGTAAAACATAAGTCTTGCTCACTTCCGTCCACGACTTTAAGCGGATCACTTCCGGAAACTCTTTACACAGCTTATCCATTTTTCATATCCACACCGGATTAGCTGTGTAAACCGTTGCTTTGTTATAGATCGTCAAATTCCCATCCGCCGAATCCCGTGTTTTCCGTCAAATAAATA
>CAMQTN010000183.1 GCA_947037115.1 uncultured Lachnospiraceae bacterium | reverse complement strand
ACCCCTCATGATTGAGGGGCAGGGGAGTTGATGTGTCGAAGACACTTTTTTATTCTATAGGAAATTGCGACAGTGTAAACCATTCAGGGAGAATGCGGAGCATTCTCTGAATCGTCGCTGCCGGGCGACGATTTTTTACGCGATAAACAGAGTCAGAATGCTTATGGAAAGGAAAAATCATGGAAAAAAAGAAAACGGGCGCATGCCCGGTGGCAAAGAAGTGTGGCGGCTGCCGTTATACGGATACTCCCTATCCGGAACAGTTGAAAATAAAGCAGAAGCGGGTGGGGCAGCTCCTCAGGGAATTTGGAAAGGTAAAGCCAATCATCGGGATGGACGAGCCGGCCCATTACCGCAATAAAGTACATGCGGTTTTTGATTTCCAGAAAGGGAAGGGGATCGTATCGGGGATTTATCAGGAGAAAAGCCACAGGGTTGTGCCTGTGGAGGACTGTCTTCTGGAGGATGAAAGGGCAGGGGAGATTATTCAGTCTGTCCGTGGGCTGGCGAGGTCTTTTAAGATGAAAGCCTATGATGAGGACAGCGGTTACGGATTGCTGCGCCATGTTCTTGTGCGGGTGGGACATGTCACCGGTGAAATTATGGTGGTACTTGTGCTGGGCTCCCCGATTCTTCCCTCCAAAAAGAATTTTGTAAATGAGTTATGTAAACTACATCCCGGGATTACTACCATTCTGATCAATGTGAATAACAAACGGACAAGCATGGTGCTGGGGGAGAAGGAACAGGTTATCTACGGCAAAGGTTACATTGAAGATGTGCTCTGTGGGAAACGGTTTAAGATATCCGCGAAGTCTTTTTATCAGGTGAACTCCGTGCAGACGGAAATCCTTTACGGAAAGGCAGCGCAGTATGCCGGGCTTACGGGGAAGGAGACGGTGGTGGACGCTTATTGCGGCATCGGCACGATTGCTCTTTCTGTGTCTGAACAGGCCGGCAGGGTGATTGGCGTGGAGATGAACAGGGACGCGGTGCGGGACGCCGTCGCCAACGCGAGGAGCAACCGTATTAAAAATGTGGATTTTTATCAGAACGATGCGGGAAGATTTCTGACCCAGATGGCGGAGGCGGGGGAGAAGGTTGACGTGGTTTTTATGGATCCTCCCAGAAGCGGCAGTACGAAAGAGTTTCTTGATGCGCTGATCCGCATAAGACCGAAGCGGGTGGTCTACATCTCCTGTGAGCCGGAGACGCTGGCCAGGGACTTAAAATATTTGACGGCGAACAGCGCATACCGGATGGCGGAGGCGACGCCCGTGGATATGTTTCCGTTTACGGAGGGGATAGAGGTAATAACAAAGCTGCAGTATTGTGGAAATGAGAAGAATTTGAAGGTCTAAACCACAAGATGTTGTGGCTTGGGCAAAAATTGGAGACAAAAATAATAGTATATGAGCGGGAGTGGTAAAACAAATGAAGAAGATAGGAACTGGTACGAAAACGCCATGTATTAATATAGGTCTCTATGTGCCCGTAAGTCTTTGCATTTCTGCTATTTCAAAAAGGCGCCGTAATTTTGTCTGTCATCGATGATATATTCAATTTTTACGCATTTTTCATTTTCCTTAATCTGAAATACAAGCCATAAATGGGGCCAGAAAGTAATCACACGGTACTTGGAAGGGATATATCTTAATCTGGCGCACCCGATCATCGGAGTGGTTTCGAGATAGCTGACTTTCTCATCAAAAGCATCCAGAAGCCGGAGCGCACATTCCATGCCGTTGTCTCTGGCACAGCAGAAACTGTAATCTTCCAGCACGGAGTTGGCTGACGGGGAAACATCAACTTTATACATGGGAAGGCTCCTTTAACAGGGAACGGAGATTGGAGGATGCTGTCCGGGCGGGAATATCAGGAGCGCCTGCCTTTCTCAGCTCTTCAATTTCGACCAGTTTTTCCCTTAATTCCAGCTGCTTTTCGCGCTGGTCATATACGGCGATGTCCATGACCACCAGATCGCCTTCGCCGTTTTTGGTCAGGAAGACAGGTTCCCCGGTTTCCTTACAAAGGTTTGCTATTTCGGTATAGTTCTGGCGGATAGCGGCAGAAGGTTTGATCAGTGTCTGCATAAAAACTCCTTTCATCATTGCTTACTCTGGTTATAGTAATATTCTACATCAATTCTAATGATATTATACTATACGCCATGAATAAATAAAATAAGAAAAATTTACTTTTCAGGGTGTGCAAAACGCATTTGAGAGCCAGCCGGTCAGTGAAAGGCTACAATGATCTTGTCGGAGTTTACATAACAAGAGTAACTCGCGTTGGAGATAACCGGGGCCGTGGTACTGACAATCTGCGCATCCGCCTCCGGCTCCGAATCTATATTCAGGTCATCCTGCAAATACTGCAGCACCCACGCGCCTCCCATCCATGAGTTGTTTGTAAAATAGGTGGGGAGTATGGAATCGTAGATGGGATATTTGTCATACAGCATTTGCATCTGCCTGTTTTTTGGCATTTCTCCCACAAAAGAAACGGATGTATAGTCGCCGTCTGCATTCAGGGTCTCCAAATCATTTGCGATATTGTATACCAGATATTTCGCATATTCATTCTGGCGTGTCAGCGCGCTTCCAAAGGAATAGATATAGGTAAAATGATAGAGAATGCATAAAACAAGTAAAACGGGAACAAAGGTTTTATGCTTTTTTTCCTGATACAGCATAAAGATCCCCAGATATAGGAGAACGCCGCCAAGAGCGATAAAGGTTCTGGTCTTTAGCATCAGAGACTGTAAAAGCATGATCGGGAAAAAGCCTGCGACAAAAACCAGTGCAGGGGACAGCAAAAGAAAAACAATGCCAAAAATCCTGTATTTTCCCTTCTGTTCCGTTTCCCTGCAGTAAAAGAACAGCATTACCGCTATTGCAGTTACGATTGTGAAAGCCAGGACAGCCTGATACCACAGGGCGGTTCCGGATATAAAATCCATGACATAACTACAGGCAGCAATGATGTGTTCGAAAATCGTTTTTATGGAACTGAGGCTTAACGGGAGCGTCTGGGATGCGTCATACCGCCAGTCGAGCTGCTGTATATAGCGGCGGGCAATGATCAGCTGGTAAAACACGGCGCCCACGCCGACGCCGGCAATACGGATCCCTTCCCGGATGAAAAAGGCGGAAGAGAGCGGTTTATTTTTGTTGACAATTTCAAGAAAAACAGCAAGGATCAATAAAATGAGACACATCCCGGCCGCAGTCTGGTACAGGGACATAAACGCAATACTTAAAAATGCCGAGTAGATGAACAGCTTTACTCTGGAAACCGTTTCCGGTATGGAATATATGACAAAGGGAATGCCGAGGGCGGTAAACATGACAAAAGAGCCATACCGGTAAGTCAGGCACTCTACTGACAGAGGATTGGTCAGGACAGACAGCAGTATGGGGATCAGCAGATAGTTGTCGGAAACGGCATCCAGGTTTGTCCTGGCGTAAAGGACAAGCGCATAAGACAGAAACAGGACTGACAGGATTAAAGACAGCGGTGCAGTATCGGTCACCGGCGCGCCGCCGCACAGCAGAAGCACAAGATATTCACCCAGCGGACGGCCGTCGCCCTTTAAGCCGATGCTGCCGTTTAATGACCAGCCCAAATCATCCTTGTAATACAGATTGGCTAAGATGATGGGGAAAATATACAGTAAACTTAATAACGATAATATGAAATAATAT
>CAMQTN010000182.1 GCA_947037115.1 uncultured Lachnospiraceae bacterium | reverse complement strand
TTCCGCAAACCTGCCAAAAAAGAACTGGATGCAGTACCCCTCAAATAAATACTGCGGAATGCCAAGTATTCCCATGATCCATTCAAGCATCCTCATTCACCCCATTCCTCAGATACCGCATATAGACTTTCACAAATTCCCCGTACTTTTCCTTTGCCAGATAGATATACTCCCCATTGTTCAGGGTGATGCTCTCACTGTCGTACTCCGCCACATATGCCATGTTCACCAGATACCCCCTGTGGCAGCGGTAGAACCCTTCCCCAAGCTGTGCTTCCAGCTCGTTCATGGAGGCATATGCCTCTATGGTTTCCTCTCTGGTATGGATCTCCACCTTCTTCGCCCTGCTCTCAACATAAAGGATGCTGTCTTTTTCCAGCGTGAAGCTCCGGTTCCTCGTCTTTACGAATACCGTCTCCCACCGTTTACTTTTCCTTTTTTCCAGTTCCTTCTCTGCCCGCCCGAACACCTCGCGGAATTTATCTTCCTCGATAGGCTTTAGCAGATAGTGGAACGCCGCCACGTCAAACGCCTCGAAAACATATTCCCGGATAGCCGTTATGAAGATCAGTATGGTATCTTCGTCCCTTTCCCGGAGCTTCTTCGCTGTTTCAATGCCATTTATCCCCTCCATCTGTATGTCGAGGAAAACAATGTCAAACTGCTTCCCGGCGGCAAGCAGGCTGTCCCCTGTTTCAAAAAGTTCAGGGCATACACCCGTTTTCCCTATCAGTTCCTTTATCTGTTCCCGGATGGCTTTCTCGTCATCACATATGGCTATGTTCAATCTTCATCACCTGCAATTCGTTTCCCATGAGGATCAGCTTCCCCACGGGCAGTTCTTTTTACTGTAGAAAGTTTTCTTTCTACTTATATCGGCAGATATTTTTCGTATTTCGCCGGGAGGGAACGAAACCCTATTTGAAATGGAACGAAATCTTTTTTCTTTTTTCAAAAATATCAAAATCACCCCTAAAGTTTTTCGCTTTTCATCCGATAATCCCACCCCGCATATTACCCTTCCAAGTAATTTCCGTTATCAGGCCGCCCGTCCTGCCTAGGAAAAAAGCAGACCGCCGCATATGGCGGTAGGGCATTTGCGGAATTATGAAAGAAAAAGAAACATTCCAACGTAAAAGCCGCCTTGTTGTCCGAACTGAACAGAGTTATAATATGGCCGAAACGCAGGAAATACATGAGATTTTCAAAACTCTACTGTTAGTAGGTGTTCATTTTATTCATCCGCTGTATAATAACAGTGGAAAGCGAGGATTTTTGAAATATGGATCAAAAGAAAATAGGCAGTTTTATTGCTGCCCGAAGAAAAGACAACGGTCTGACCCAAAGCCAACTGGCTGAAAAGCTGGGAATAACAGACAAGGCCGTATCAAAATGGGAAACAGGAAAATCAATGCCTGACCTGTCCCTGTTTTGTCCGCTGTGTGATCTGCTCCACATAACTTTGAATGAATTGCTTTCAGACGAATTCATATCTGACGAAAACCTGAAAGAGAAATCTAATCAACTACTGCTTGAAGTCGTCACAAGCTGGCTTGGCAAAGATCAGTGGGAAAATAAAACAGATGCCTCTGTTCCGGCCATCCTGAAAATAAAAAATGTCAGAAAGGTATATGAAACGGAAGGTGCCGCAACCGAAGCCGTCAAAGATGTGAGTTTTGAAATCACCAAAGGATGCTTTGTAGGTATCATGGGTGCATCAGGATCAGGAAAAACCACATTACTAAATATGATTGCGACAATAGATAAGGCTACCAGTGGGCAGATAGAAATTGATGGGTATGGCATTGCAGAGCTGTCTGAAAATGATCTGGCATCTTTTCGCCGGGAGCATTTAGGTTTTGTCTTTCAGGAATACAATTTATTAGACACTTTGACGGTCTATGAGAATATCGCATTGGCATTGACGATTAAACAGATACCAAAAAGAACTGTAAAACAGACGGTTATTGATTTAGCTGACAAATTAGGGATATCTGAAATTCTAAATAAGTTTCCCTATGAGATTTCAGGCGGCCAGCGGCAAAGATGTGCCTGTGTGAGAGCGATTGCGGCAAACCCCAGCCTTATTCTAGCAGACGAGCCTACCGGGGCGTTAGACAGCCACTCTGCAGCACAATTACTGGAAACATTCGTCATGCTCTGCCAAAAGTACACGGCTACCATTTTAATGGTAACACATGATGCCCTATCTGCGAGTTACTGTGATAAAATTCTGTTTATGCAGGATGGAGAGATCAAAGCCTCCCTGGAACGAGAACAGGAAAATAAACAGGAGTTTTTCACCAGAATTTTAGATACTATTGCAAAAATAACAGGAGGTGTTCATTATGTATCTTAAATTAGCGCTCCGTAACACAAAGCGTTCCATGCTTGACTATCTCCTGTATATTTCATCAATGGTTATGCTTACTTCCATTATTTTCCTTTCAAACTGCATTGCGGATTGGGGGGATATGCAGGCGGGCTTTCAGACAATTGCTTTACCTTTGCTGATCGTGATGGTCATGGCGGTGTTGGTAAATTATATCAATCATTTTATCATCAAGCAGCGGGCAAAAGAATTTGCCACTTATATGCTGCTCGGAATGGAAAAAGATAAGCTGTCATTGGTATTCCTGTGTGAATTATCTGTAATAGGGCTGGTATGCTTTCTTCTGGGTGTGGCTTTAGGCACGGGGATTTTTACTATTTGCTGCCATACATTGCTGCAAGAAACCGGAAGTCACTCCATACTCCGAATTATATTGAAAAGCGTTCTGCAAACATTTGTTTATTTTTGCTGTTTAGAAGTTTTGTCAATATTTTTTATGAAGCGCAAAATATATAAATTACAGATTGTGCAGCTTATGCGGGAAAAACAACGCAATCATCCGCTGGGCGCAGGTAAGAAGTCTTTTTGGGGATGGATGCTTATGATCAGCTTTTTCGGTTATCTGGCATTGCTGTCTGGTATTTCCTTTATGCCCGACGGGATAATGACTGTCTCCGTCTCCCTTATTCCACTGCCAATGTTAGTATGCGTTTTCTCATTCTATAGATGGCTGTATGCTTTTATCGCATCCTTACGTCTGTCACAGGCAGATGCTTTATATCAGGGCAACCGGCTATATCAGATTACTGAAATGACCAGCGGCTCAAAGACCAGCGCAAATGTAAATACCATTTTCAGCATCTGCTTTATTTTTTCAGCAGCCACCTTTGTGTTTGGAACATTTCTGCTGAACCCAAATATTTTTATTTTTGAAAAAACGCAGCAGCAATGGATGGGCTTCTTACAGGTCAGTATCTGCATTATTTTTATGATTATTTATTTCTCTGTCCTCTCTTTATTGCAGATCATTGATTTAAAGAGGGAGAAAAGAAATATACGGTTATTGTTTCACATGGGTAAAAATCGTTCCGATTTAAAAAAATTGATTTGTATGCAGATGCTTATAAAACTGTTCATGCCTATACTAATGTCTTTTATTATACTTTGGACAGCTACACCATTTGTCAATTATAAGATGAACTCTATATTGCCCGTACACAATCATCTGTTTAACGCCATCGGCAGTTTTATGGTCTGCTTCTTTGTTCTGTATTTATGCTATTTTGGTGCGGTGTGCATGATAAGCACGAGATATATTAAATTCGGCAATCACCAACCCCCACTTCAAGTGGGGGGTTTGAAAAACGCCCCCTAGGGCTCTGTTACTGCTCGCCTGAAAGGCGGGTGTCACAAGCATTTATTACTTAC
>CAMQTN010000181.1 GCA_947037115.1 uncultured Lachnospiraceae bacterium | reverse complement strand
ATATAAATCTCGTATCTATATATAATTCAAATCAAATATTCCCTGGACATTTTTGATGCCTGTATAAACCATGTTTACGGATGACTGCAAGGAAGCGGATTTCGTCGGGGGGGGGGTAAAAATGCTCTCAGTACAGACAAATTTGGCGGCTTTAAATGCCAACAGACAGCTTGGCATTACCACGAAGGAAAATGCCAAGAGGACAGAAAAATTATCTTCCGGTTATCGGATCAACCGTGCCGCAGACGATGCGGCGGGTCTTTCTATTTCCGAAAAAATGCGCAGACAGGTGAGAGGCCTGACGCAGGCCGCAGAGAACGCACAGGACGGTATCTCCATGGTACAGGTTGGAGAGGGTGCGTTAAATGAGGTGCATGATATGCTGCAGCGGGCCAATGAACTGGCGATCAAGGCCGCCAACGGCACGCTGCAGGATGTAGACCGTGCGATGATCGATGAGGAGATTCAGCAGCTGAAGGCGGAGATCGACAGGACTGCGAGGAATACCTCGTTCAATGACATTCCGATTTTTCCGGAGAACGGATGCTCTCCTATGGCCACAGGCTTTGTGGAGATGAAAGCCTACGATATTACATACGACCTGCGGGACGGTTCCGTGCTGATAAACGGTGAGCCGGCGGGAGCGGCGGGGGCAGGACGCGCCACTTCTGCTGTCGAAGTTTCCAGCGGCAGCGCCCTTGCGGACATGATAGCCAATGAGATTGTGCCAAATGCGGTCAAGCAGATTCTTGATGCGTTCCCGTCGCTGAAAGGCGCGGTGGGAGGCGATACCATAAAAATGTCTCTGGAAGTGTCCTATATTGACGGAAAGAACAATACGCTGGCCTACGCCTCTTTCCGGTACAGCAACGGCGGCGGGAAACCCTTCTCCATGGGTATCCGTGTGGACGCGGCGGATTTTAAGGAGTCGGACATAAAGGACGGCGGCGAGCGGCTGGAGGTTCTGAAAGCCACGATGGCCCATGAGCTGATGCACTCGGTGATGCAGTACACGCTGACGGACGGCATGAGCGGACGCAGGGGAGAAAAATATCCCACCTGGTTTGTGGAGGGTACGGCCCAGCTTGCGGGCGGCGGTTTTGCTAACGGATGGAACGACACGCTGTCATATTACGCGACCTATCTGGCCAGTGAGAACGACACGAGTCAGGATACCAATATTGCCAATTATCTGAAGAAATTCACCATGAGCGGCAGACCTTACGGCCACGGTTATCTGGGCGTTGCCTATTTTGGCTATCTTGCGGGCGGCGGGACAGCCGGAGGGACGGTCGACGACGCGACTATCAGAAATGGAATGGACAAGATTTTTACGGATCTGTTAAACGGGAAGAGTCTGGATGCGGCGCTCAGGGATAATACGGGTCTCACAACCACGGATATGAACCGGAAATTCAGGGACGGGGATGCGGGTCTTACGGAGTTTGTCAGAAAACTGGCTTATGAATCAAAGAGCGGAGCGGGTTCAGTGATCGCAGGCGGACTGAATAAGGGAGGTTCCTCCCTCTCCTCCCTTCTGGGCACGGGATTTGATCCGAACCAGCCGTTTCAGATTGATCCCTTCCAGATCAGGGTGGACTACAGCGGCTCCGCAATTGTGGCGCTGCAGGTGGGCGCTGAGGCGGGTACTCATATTGAGTTTGACCTGTACCAGATGAATTCCAAGGCCCTAGGGCTTGAAGATACAAATGTCATGACCATGGAGGATGCGGACCTGGCAATCGATGGAATCAAGCGGGCGATCGGTTATGTCAGCAATGTGAGAAGCCAGTACGGCGCCATACAAAACCGTCTGGAGTACACCATAAAGAATCTGGAAAATATCACAGAGAACACCGCGGCGGCAGAATCGCGGATCAGGGACGCTGATATTGCGGAGGAGATGGTGCAGTATTCCAATGGACAGATTCTGATGCAGGCGGGCACGTCCATGCTTTCACAGGCAAATCAACAGTCCCAGTTGATTTTGGGCCTTCTTGCATAACATGAAAAGAACGCAGGCGGCTGAGTCTGCAGCGGAAGAGGACGGGACGCGATGGGCGAGATTATGAAGGTGCAGTGCGGCTTTTGCGGGGCAGAGTGGCATTGCATGGAAGGCAGCGGCCTTCTGTATGGAAAAAAGGAGAATATCATCGCGGCTTTTTCCGAGGGGGAGCAGGCGGAGGTCGCCGCCCGGATTGAGAGGAGCAAAGTACCCACATATGACTTTGCGTATCGCATTATGGTCTGTAACCACTGTAAAAGCGCGGTGAGCGTACCGGTGCTTGTCACGTGGGATGACGAGACTTATGTGGGGGCGTGCCCGACCTGCGGCAGGAAGGTGAGGATTCTCGTATCGGACATGGAGAAGACGGTCTGCCCGAAATGCAAAAGCGTTGCGCTTCAGGCGGAGCCTGAGGGGCAGTGGGACTGAAGCGTAAAACAAGGCTTTCGCGGGCATGGGTAAACCTTGTCATAGGAAGGTGCAGGATATGCATATATTAGACCAATGGAGAATTGCAGGGGCCTGATATATGTGGACGTTTATCAATCATAAAAGCGGGAAGCGAAAAAGGTACAGGGTGACTGCCATGATCATGGCGGCCGCCTTGTTTTGTTGTGCGGCATGGACTGTCCGCGCGGGGGAGAGTGCAGAAAAGGAAGACCTGCAGCTCTACGCCCAGTCGGCGGTTCTCATGGATGCGGATTCGGGGCGGGTCCTCTATGGGAAAAATTCGAAGGAGAAGCTGCCCATGGCCAGCACCACAAAAATTATGACCTGCATTCTCGCGCTGGAGTACGGGAATACGGAGGAGATCGTGGAGGCTTCCTCCTATGCGGCGGGTATGCCGAAGGTAAAGCTGTATGTGAAAGCGGGAGAAAAATACCGTCTGGAAGATCTGCTGTATTCCCTGATGCTGGAGTCCCACAATGATTCCGCGGTTGTGATCGCTGAGGCGGTGGGCGGCAGTGTGGAGAATTTCGCTGCCATGATGAACCAGAAGGCGAGAGATATCGGGTGTTATGATACCTATTTTATCACGCCAAACGGTTTGGATGCGAAGGTGAATGACAACGGGAGGGTGCACTCTACGACGGCGGAAGATCTGGCAAAAATCATGGCTTACTGTGTGACGGATTCTCCTGAGAAGGAACGGTTTCTGGAGATCACCCGCACGCAGGGCTATGATTTCACGAATGCAGACGGTACGAGAAGTTTTCACTGCAACAATCACAATGCCTTTCTGGGTATGATGGAGGAGGCTCTTTCCGGGAAGACGGGGTTTACAAATAACGCGGGTTATTGTTATGTGGGAGCGGTGGAGAGCGAGGGGCGGGTTTTCACCGTGGCGCTTCTGGCCTGCGGATGGCCAAATAACAGGAGTTATAAATGGAGTGACATGAAAAAACTGGCCTCTTACGGGATGGAGCGGTATCAGTATCAGGATATTTACGAGGAGAGGACATTTGCGGATATTCCTGTGAGAAACGGCATTGCGCAGGAGAACGGGACGCCTTTTGAGGAGGCCAGGGTATCCCTCACACTGCAGAAGGAGGAGGACGGTCTTCGCTGTCTTCTCTGCGAGGAGGACCGGGTGGAGGTGAGGACGCAGGTGGAGAAAGAGCTGGATGCGCCTGTGGCTGCCGGTATGCAGGTGGGGGATGTGTCCTATTATCTGAACGGGGAATTGATAAAGCAATACGCCGTGTGCACAGATTCGGCGGTGGAGGAACGCAGCTTTTTATGGATTCTGAAATATATTGCAAAACTTATATTTTTTTTGTAAAATCTGCTAGTCGGAAATAGGATTCTAT
>CAMQTN010000180.1 GCA_947037115.1 uncultured Lachnospiraceae bacterium | reverse complement strand
TCAAAGCCGCCCCCGGGGAATATGCCAGCTATAATAATATGGGCTTTAGTCTTATTGAGCTTATCGTAGAAAATGTCACCGGTATGAGTTTTACAGATTATGTAAGAAATAACATCGCCGCAAAGATAGGCGCAGATCATACGGGAACGGCATGGAGCCTGTATGCGGGCGATTTGGGCGATGCACGGGTATCTCTCTATCGGGGTTTTCTGCCAATCGAATACCCCTATGAAATGGCGGCAGGTACGGGTGGCATCTATGCCACTGCTTCTGACGTGGCAAATTTCGGCAGCGTTTTCTTTACGGGAAATGATGTTCTGCTTTCCGATGAGGCCAAAACACAGATGTCCACCCGCTGGAATGATGACGAAAAATACGAGAGCTATGGTCTGGGCTGGGACTTTGTGGAACAAGTCAAGTACGAAAAAGAAAACATAAAAGTGATGGGCAAGGGCGGAGACTTGCCGTACATGAACTCGAGCCTCCTTGTCGCTCCCGATGAACAGATCAGCATAGCGGTACTGACCGCCGGAAATGGCAGCAGCCAATATGCAGGTGCAGGACTTATGGCGTCTGCTCTGATGGACGTGGCGCTTGAAGAACGAGGAAAGGCGGTAAGCGATCTCACGCCTCCGGAGCCAGAGATAACAGACAGCATACCTGATCCTTATAAAAAATATGAGGGTTTATACTGCAGCGGCACATTCGGCAACGCCAGAATATGCAGGATCACATTTGACGATACCGCTATGTACAAAGAGGACCTGGGCACTGACAACACATTGCCCGAAAGATTTAAGATTACCGAAAGCGGAAGTTTTGTCAGGGTAAATGACAGTGGCAGGATGACTGCAGACAGGGAGATCGTTTATTTCGAGGAAAAGGATGGCAAAATATTCATCAGAACGGAGTTGTTCGCCGTATACCCAGGACTTGGAAATAAGTCAGACAGTATGTACACAGGGGAAAAAATGGAAGAAAATCCCGTCTCCCCCAGTGTGCAGCAAAGCTGGGACGAGCTTTCACAGACAGTATTCGTCACATATAACGAAAAATGGACCTCCCAGAACTATGAAACGCCGTTTTACCAGATTGTGACAGATGAGGCATTCCCCGGTTATATTCTGGCAAAAAACAGCAGAGGCGTCACAAGAGCGGAAAAGTTGACCGATGAAGATCATGCCGATTTCTTTACCTCTATACCGAGCACTGCAAACAGGGATTTGTATGACATAGAGATCACCAAGCAAACCTATGCGGACAAAACGTCGGCAGTCTCCCTTAATCTGAGCGACGGGACACGCTGCCGCAGTGTGGACAGTCTCCCGGAGTTTACCGCTGATACCACCGAAATTCCCCTTCACAGCAGTGAAGCCGTATGGTACCATATCGGGAACGATATGAGCGGAAAGAGTATTGTTGTCGAACGTCCTGACAACTCCGCTGTATTCGTCTACAACAAGTTCCGTGAGCTGCTGTACAGCACCCACATCAAGGATGCAATGAATACCACCGACCTTCCTCCGGACGGCTATATCGCTTTTGTAGGTGAAACGGGTGACAGTGTGAAGATATTCAAGTAACAGTGTTTATTGAAGCATTGACATTTTCAAAAATTGACTAACATTGATTTGTGTGTTGACAAACGTGCCGAAATATGATAATCTTACGCAGGTTTCATAAATTCCCATGGAGGCATAGTATGAACTTTCATTTGACTGATAAACGAGTAAAGAGAATTTGCTCTGTACAATCCGAACCGATGAAACATTGTACAGAGTATAGCGTATAGAACGCTTTAGGATTTCATCGGGAAACAAGGCAGTATCCGATCAGGTTTACCACCTGGAGCGGCTATTGCTTATTTCTCGTACATGAATTTAGCGTAATAAAGGCTATGGGCAATGTTTTGTCCATAGCCTTTTGCTTTTTATTTCACTTGAGGAAATGACAGGCAGAGGGCAGATGCACTTTTGTGTATATTCGCCCTCTGCCGTTTTCTTTTATGGACAAGTATCAAAGAGAAAGGACTTGAAACAAATGAGCTTATTAGAAATACATGGATTAACGCACTCTTTTGGTGAAAATCTTCTTTACAAAAATGCGGAATTAACGTTGAACAAAGGAGAACATATCGGCATTGTAGGACAAAACGGCACAGGGAAAAGCACGTTAGTCAAGATATGCACAGACCAAGTTCTACCTGACGCTGGAGAAATTATTTGGCAGACAAATACTGCTATCGGGTATTTAGACCAATACGCCGAAGTAGACGGCAATCTGACAATGAGAGATTTTCTGAAATCGGCATTTTCAAGATTATATCAGGTTGAGGGCGAAATGGCATCGTTATATGAACAAGCTGCAAATGGAGATATGGAATGTTTAGAACGCGCCGCCCAACTCCAAGAACGTCTGGAGATAGAGGATTTCTATACGATTGACACACGCATTGAGCAGGTTGCGAGCGGCTTAGGATTGTTCGCTGTTGGTCTAGACCGTCCGATTGGTCAGATGAGCGGTGGACAGCGTGCAAAGGTAATTCTGGCAAAGCTGCTGCTGGAAAAGCCGGATGTACTTCTCCTGGATGAGCCAACAAATTTTCTGGACAAGGAACACGTCACATGGCTGGCCGACTATTTATCAACGCTGGAAAATGCTTTCATGGTTGTATCACATGATTTCGATTTCCTTGATAAAATCGCAAATCGGATTTGTGACATAGACGGCAATCAAATTACCAAATATTATGGCACCTATTCGGAGTTTTTGAAAAAGAAAACGCTCCTGCGGGAAGATTATGTGCGCCAGTATTCCGCACAACAGAAAGAGATAAAGAAAACAGAAGAATTTATTCGCAAAAACATTGCCGGACGAAAATCGAAGATGGCAAGAGGGCGGCAGAAGCAGCTTGACCGTATGGACAAGCTGGAAGCGTTAGACCAAAAGGAGATAAAACCAACATTTTATTTTCCGGCATTGCCTCTGACAAATACGGAGCATTTGTGTGTCAACCATTTGGCAGTTGGCTATTACTATCCCGTGTTATCCGAGGTTGACTTTGTCATAAAAGGCGGGCAGAAAGTTGTTATTACTGGGTTCAATGGAATTGGTAAGTCAACGCTCTTAAAGACGCTGATCGGACAACTCCCGGCTCTGCGAGGGCAGTTTAAGTTTTCGGCACAAGTTACGTTTGGATATTTTGAACAGGATTTAGTATGGTCCGATAGCGACCAAACCCCAATACAAATTCTTTCGGACGCTCACCCCGATATGGTAATGAAAGAAATTCGGAAACATCTTGCTCAATGCGGGATTTCAAGCAAACACGCTATGCAGCCGATTGGTTCATTGAGTGGCGGCGAGCAGGCTAAAGTAAAAATGTGTTTACTGACAATTATTCCCTGCAATTTTTTGATTTTGGATGAGCCTACAAACCATTTAGATGTTCAAGCGAAGGAGGCGTTGAAAGAAGCTTTGATAAATTTTCCAGGGACAGTTCTGCTTGTTTCGCATGAGGAAAGCTTTTATACCGGCTGGGTACAGCGGGTGATAAGCGTGGAAAAATGAAACAGGCGGTTGCTCTCTTTTCCCCTGTTAAGGTTCCACTTCAATAAATCAACCCAATAATTTGAAAAACTGCCGCACGACGGCAAAAGAAAAAAGCCGTCGTGCAGCAGTCCATTATCATGCTTATTTCTGGCGGTTTTGAGAAATGCAACGGCGATCCCCGCCCCTCCTGTTTACTGCCATTTCTAAAGATAGAATAAAAATCATAAATCCAATCTCATGTATATTGATGTACTCATAGGACTATTGTTGTAACAATCTATGGTGTAAAAACCAAATTGTTCATATATATG
>CAMQTN010000179.1 GCA_947037115.1 uncultured Lachnospiraceae bacterium | reverse complement strand
TGTTATCTTGTAAACATGGAAAAAATCTCTGCTTACAGTGCGGATAACATACAGGTCACAAACGGGGATAATCTGCTCCTTGCAAGGAAGAAATATTCTGATTTCATCAAAACTTATATGCGGTATGTAAAAAATGGAGGGATTGTCAATGTCTGATCTGCTGCTTATAGTTTCTATTTATCTGGTTGACAGTATATTAAGCAGTATTTACACGCAGAGTTTTTTAAAAATAAAGTATGGGCAAAAGACAGTTTTGGCAGCATGGAGCGCAGCCTATTTTCTTGTCGGGATTGTGGTATTTGAAATATTGGATGCCAGATTTCCAGTTGGAGAAGTTACAGGGATATTCTTAAATGTTTGTATTCTGCTGTTTATGCAGTTTCTTTTCTTTGAGAAAGATTTGCAAAAACAGTTTTTTGTTGCCTTTAGTTTCGTGGCGGGGAAAGAAATTGTGAAATATATTCTTAGCGTGTTCAGTATTGTGTCCAATGGGTTAAGCAGTAAGATTTTGGACTGTTTCATTGCAAAAGAAATAATCTATACGTTAGAAAAAACGTATATGTGGATAAATATTTTTACATACATTGTCACAATTCTATGTGTGCTGCTTTATACTCTGCTGTTGTCTGTATTTCTGCGTTTGATAAGTCAAAAGTTTGTAAAAAAAGATTATCTGTTACAGACACATGAGAATATTTTCCTGATTTTACCCTGCATTACTGCATTATGTATTTCAGTAACAATAAAGATGATGATTATATCAGTTGAAAATGGAATGACCGTAATTATTTATGATACTGTCCCTGTAACAAAATTCTGGATACCTGTTATCTGCGTCCTGCTGCTTTCCGCTATTGTTGCAAGCGTCATATTGTTTCAGAAACTGGTACAGTACAATGAGGAAACCGGGAAACGTGCCATACTGGAAAATCAAGTGCGGCAAATGCAGAAAGAGATTGTAGAAATACAGGACATATACACTGATATGAGAGGGCTTCGGCATGATATGAGAAGCCATATGGCAAATATTTCCCTGCTTGTTAAAAGTGCGCCCGCTTCAGTGAATGAAGAACTGGAGAACTATATGGGGAAAATGGAAGAAACAGTAAGAAAGCTGGATTTTGCTTACCAGACAGGGAACCCGATCACGGATATCATTATCCACCAGAAGGGGCAGGAAGCAGAGAAAAAACAGATACGGTTTCAGGCTGACTTTGTCTTTCCGCAAAAACTCTCAATAGATGTTTATGACATTGCCGTTATCTTGAATAATGCCCTTGAAAACGCTATAGAGGCGTGCAGCAAGGTGGAGGGAAAAAAAGAAATAAAATTATATTCCTATACGAAGGGCAGCCTGCTTTTCATAGATATTGAGAATGATTTTGGGGAGGGGATTGCCATAGAGGAAAAAAGCGGGCTTCCAGTCAGCAGCAAGGAAAAAGGAAAACTGCACGGAATTGGAATCTCCAATATCCAAAGATGTGCAAAGAAGTATATGGGCGATATTGATATTGTGATCTCTGATGCAGGAAGCAGGAAAAGATTCTGCCTGACGGTAATGATGAATGGCAAACCTACAGTAGTAACCTGACAGGACATCAGGAATTTCACTCCCAAAATGGAGCAGTTCGCACCAAAACTATGAAAAAACTGTCCGGGTTGGCGATAAACCAAATAGAAACTATTTTTAATAACGCCAGAAAGGAAAGGTGTTCCATATGTCAATGGAGATTACAAACAATTACAGCGATTATGGGAAAGGCTGCACAAACACGGCAAAGGAAGGTAATGTGACAACAAGCACGGTGGAGTTAAAAACCTCAAAACCCGGCGTAACCAAAACAGAGCAGATCAAGACGGGTTACAGCAATGTCAATGACTATTCCAAATATCTGCAGGGAAAATACAGCTATATGAATACGGGTACAACCTCCATGCAGGGAGTTCCGACAACGGTATCAGTATCAGGCGCATTTTTGAAAAAGTGTATGAATGACCCGGAGAAGGCTAAATATCTGGAAGAGAATCTGGCGGCATTGCCGGACTGCGCCTCTTATGCTGTATCCCATGCGCAGGGAACATTGACGAGTATTTCATATGAGATTGACGCAAATGGGAATATAACGGTAATTTCTTCCGGCACGAATGACCCCGATGGGAAAATAGCCAGGGAAAATGCAAAGCGGCGGGCAAAAGAAAAGAAGGAACAGGAGGAAAAAGCGGCTAAACGGAGGGAAGAGAAAAAGGCGGAGGAAGAAAAGGCGGCTAAACGGCGGGCGGAAAGAAAAGAGCGGATGGAAGGTACGTTCACGGTATCTGCCAGTGGCACGGATGTGAAAAGTGTTACACAGAATATTGTTGCGGCGGCATCTGGTACATCATCATTCACAGTGGGGAGTTTTGACATAAAGGCATAAAACTTTAAAGTCATTTGAAAATCCAGACAGTTCATGGTATTTCCATAAGAATGGGTACTCAGGATGAAGGAAAAACACACCAATCCCTCCTGACCTGGTGTCGTATCTTACCTCTGGTCTGGAAGGATAGCAAGGGGAAAAAGAAAAAAAGCCGGAATATCCCTTGTAGTGTCCGACATTTTCTCATAATATATTCACATACTTCCCCATGTGGCGGGCGTGGAGGAATATGTATTT
Organism: uncultured Lachnospiraceae bacterium; assembly: GCA_947037115.1. Classification (GTDB taxonomy): domain Bacteria; phylum Bacillota; class Clostridia; order Lachnospirales; family Lachnospiraceae; genus UBA3282. Next base: position 1,229 of record CAMQTN010000179.1, on the reverse strand, counting down.
CTTGTGCAGGGGACGCTGAAAATGGTAATAGGCGGGAAGGAAGTGCTGTTCCAGGAAAAGCAGTCCATACGGTTTGGCGCAGATATTTCCCACACATACCACAATGTTTCGGATAAAGCCTGTGCCGCTTATCATGTGATATTTTACCCGAACAATTAAAGAGGAGGAAACGAAAAATGTATGAATTGGTTCAAGTAAAAGAAGCGGGTACAGAAAGCCGCAATGGAGAAGAGCAATACGCATAAAAGGCTGATGGCGCAGTGGGAGAAAGAGACTGTATATTCTGATTCGGTTCTGGCAAAGTCAGGAACGGTGTCAACAGCGAATGCCGCTTATGAAGCAAGTTTTCTTATGGCAGACAGCGTTTCAATCTAATATCAGGCTGCCCGGACTTACCGTAAGGGGGCATGGGCGGCACGAATGACAGAGGGGCCGCCATAGGTGATGAATGAAATGAAACTTTTTTGAGGGATGATTCGTTTTTTAGCAGATAACAGGTTCCTTCTTATTACGGAAAAGCCACCATTATGATATATGAAAACAATGGAGGGCAGGCTTCCGGCAGATAGGGAATCGGTGGCAAACAATTTCAGCGAAGGGAGGTGTTTGTCATGAAGTTTGAGAGGGGGAGTTAGGATATAGGATACAATAAACTGCTCGGACTTATTATGAGAGAGCAGAGATGGCTCTGAATGACAGATGAGCCACAATACAAAAAACAATGGAGGATTAAAGGAAATGAATGTTAATGGAATAGGAGCAGCAGGGTATCCGGCATGGCAGGGAGCAAGAAAAGCAGAAAGCAGTACGAAGGGTGACTTTGGGGCGAATGTGAAAGCAACAGGAAATGTGGTACATATTGACCCGGACGCATTATTTTCTATCCATCATGTAAAGACAGGGGAGAGCGCAAATGTATACAGGGCGGATGATTATTCGGAGGATAATCCGGTTTATCTTGTGAAGGGCACTGACAAAAACGGAAAAGAGTATGAACAGACGGTGGATGTGAGCAAGGTGAATCCGAATAGCTGCTCTTATACGGAGATGCTCGCGCTAAATGCGCATACCGGGAATCAATCGGACAGCAATTTCATGACCATGTCGATATTAAAGGATAAGATGAGTGGTACCTCCTACCACGAAAAGGCAGACTATATGGCAATGGCGCACGAGCTTATGAACGATATGAAAACACTTGGGAATTGGGACGGGTATCTGCGGTATGG
>CAMQTN010000178.1 GCA_947037115.1 uncultured Lachnospiraceae bacterium | reverse complement strand
AGATTAAGTTCTGCATGAAAGGGGTATGGGTAGAATTTAAATTTACAATTCAGCGAGAATTTTCACATCAAAAAAGGGCTATGCAGACAGCCCTTAAAATATGGTACAATAGATGCAGATTCAGCAGGCGCGAACGCAATGCGCACTGCACAACAAAATCTCAGCGTAAAACGCTTCGGAATGGAGGAAAATATGAGCAAAAATTACCGTTCAGAATGACGGAAATTCTCCGCCGGGAGTTCGGCGTGTAATTGATCAGGGATTTATTTCCATATGGGAAGGGGCAGACATCCGCCTGCCCCTTTCTCAGATTTTTTTGATCTCTACTTTTACCTCGTAACACTTGCGCTCACCCGGCTGTAAGAACTTTAACATTCCCGTCTTTCTCATGACGTCACGTCCGTCCGGATAACAGTTGCCGCACTCCAGACCCAGCACATAATCCCGCACGCCCATCATCTTCCACTCCACAAAACCGTCCAGGCTCTCCGTGTCAAAAGTGATCTCCAGTTCGATGCCGAGCTTCGGCTGATAAATGGAGGCCTTCCCCTCTTTCTGATCGAATTTGTGATAGTAGCAGCGCTCCTCATACCCCGCCTGCGGCTTCTCCATCCGCAGACAGTTCCCGATATCCTCCGCCGCATGGTCGTTTCTGGGAAGCACCTCCTTCGCCGGCACCTTGACAACGCTCTCTTCGTCGAGAAGCGGATAGCCCATATTCATGTGATAGAGCACCTCAAGAGGTTCCACGCGATCTCCCGTATTTTCCATCTCGTCACGGATCACAAAGCTGTTTTCCCTCTTCGAGATCTCAATCTCACGCCGAAGGACCAGTTTCCTGCCAAAAATCACCTCGTCTCTCACCACGCCAAATACGCGGATTTTCTCCTCATCCTCCTGCCAGTACACCTGCTGCGCAGGCAGATTGCCAATGGAACCGTGCAGGGGAAGCTCCTCCCCGTCGTCCGTGCATGGCGTGCCCACCGCCTGTAAGCCGCAGGTTGTCAGAAAGCCCGCCGTAAAGGTCTTAAGCCACTTGTCGCCCGTCCCCTCATAATAAGCCGGAGCCACATAACCGCAGGCGGAAAAATAACCCATGTTGATTCCGCCAACGCGCAGTCTCGCAATATCCAGGCAGCGGTCCGGCGTCAGGGTCATCATAAGGCCCTTCCCGTTTTCCACCTGCAGCAGGCGCATGCCGTCCCCCTTCCCGCCAACCAGACGGTGTTCCTCCACACCTCCAAGCTGTGATTCATGTCCAATATAGGGATTCATAATCTGCCTCCTTTCGCTATACCGATTATACAATTATATCATACATCCTGCTCTAACGGCAGTAACCTTCCATATCCCGCTGCATGTTCCTGGTCTACCGGATCTGATAGACTGATTTCAGTCTAAACTCGCTCGCGTCGCCCTCCAGAATTTCCACATTCCGCTCTCCCGGATTCATATCAAAGAAATTATCGGAGAGTTTCACCTCCCCGTCCACGCCCTCGACAGCCACCTTCTGCGCATACGCCCGGGCTGTGATCTTCAGCGTGTTTCCCTCTCTTTTCAGGCTCAGCCCGGGATCGCAGAACCGGAAATGCTTCGGCGCCGTAAACAGGCTGGTGCCCTCCGACACCACAACCCCATTTCTCTCAAGGGAATAACTTATGTAAACTTCTAACTCGTCATAGGCAGAGAAATCCATCTTCGGAAGCCATTTCCCCGACAAAGGCTCAACGTTCACTTCCTCTGCACCGTCCAGAAGCACTTCTCCCGAAGCTCTCCGCAGTGACCACCTCACCACACCGTTCACACATTCCATAGTCTCGTTTGCCACATGGAGCCTCGCCGACTTTTCGACAGGCGCAGGCTGAGCCACACAGAAAGGCCTCTCGGAGAGTTCACCAATCTCCTCGCAGGAAATCATCACCGGGGCAAAGGCTCTCTTCTCCGCATAGTGCAGCGCCTTCCATCTGCCGAAATAATCAATGCTCGCCCAGGAAGCCACCGGCCAGATATCGTTTAACTGCCACACCACGGCGCCCATGCATCTGCCCCTGTTCCTCCTGAAATGCTCGATGCCGTAGCGGATCGCATCCGCCTGTAAAAGCTGGGAGGCGTACAGCAGAATCTCAAAATCCGTGGGATAGAGATAAGTAGCGGAAAGGTAGGACATGATCTTGCCGTTGGCAGCCGTATTCCTCTGATGCATCTCCATCACGCGGGAGAAAATATTGCGGTCTTCCGGCGCGGTAAACGCCTCCACCGTCTTCAGGCAGGGGAAGGACTGGAACCCGAACTCGGACATATATCGGAAATAGTAATTCCTGTAGTCAGTAAAGGGCTTGTTGCCGTGCCACACATCCCAATAGTGGGTGTCTCCCCGGTTTTCATCCCAGGGATTGTCGTAATTTCCCCCGGAGGAGGGCGAGGAAGGCCAATAGAAAGTGACCGGATCCTCCTCCTCCAAAATCCCCGGAATGATATATTCAAATATCTTAATGTAATCGCTCTTCTGTTTGATGGATGGCTTCCACGCGCCGTCAAGCGTCTGTGTCTCCATCTCATTATTGCCGCACCACAGGCCGAGACAGGCATGATGGCGGATTCTGCGCACATTGTCGCGGATCTCCGCGCTGATATTTCGGGCAAAATCCGCATCCAGTTCGTAACATGCACAGGCAAACATGAAATCCTGCCACACAATGAGCCCCAGTTCGTCACAGATGTCAAAGAACCAGTCGTCGGGATAATACCCTCCGCCCCAGACACGGATGCAGTTATGGTTCGCCGCCACGGCATCCTCCAGAAGGCGGCGGGTGCGTTCCGGCGTCACGCGGGACAGGATATTGTCCTCGGGAATGTAATCCGCACCCATGGCAAAAATCTTCACCCCGTTGACTTCATGGGCAAAGCATTCTCCCCACTGGTCTTTCTCCGTATTCACCGTCATGGTACGCAGGCCGATCCTGCGGCTCCATGTATCAAGCGTTTCTCCCGCCTCGCTTACAAGCGTCACCTCCGCCGTGTAAAGCGGCTGTTCACCGTAACCGTGGGGCCACCAGCGCTTCGGATTCCTCACCGCAATCGTATCCCAACCGCTGCCCTCTTCGTTTTCCGCCGCGCTCCCGCTCTTATCCGAATGCACTTTAGAGGATTTCTCCGCGAGCAATACACCATCCGGATCATAGAGGGCCGTGCGGATCTCATAATGATCCTCTTCCCTGAAATCCTCGATGGAAACATTATATGTTATGTCAACTACATTCCATCCCGCATCTCCACTCCTGTCAGATGTGTCGTCTCCTTCCTGCCCATCCCAGTTTTGTGTTATGTAAACTTGTTCCAGTCTGGCCATCTTCCCGTACAGAACGGATACTTCGCGAAACAGCCCGGCGTCAGGCAGTCTGGGGCCCCAATCCCAGCCGAACATACAGTGGGCCTTTCGCAGATGGGGAAATCCCAGCATGGCGTCCCAGGAACCGCCCGCAAATATCTTTTTATTCTCCTCTTCTATGTAGCGTGTAGGCGAGGCGATCTCCACACGAAGCGTATTTTCCCCCTCCTTCGCCGCCTCCCTGATATCAAATTCCCAGACACGGTGCATATTGTCCGCATGTCCCAGAAGTGCGTCGTTCAGATATATGTCCGCCAACGTGTCGATCCCGTCAAACCGGAGCAGCAGAAAATCGCCCGCCAACTGTTTCGCGGTGAGAGAAAAGTCTGTCTGAAACCGGAACCCATTCTCCATCAGTTTCAACGCTTCCAGCTCGTTCATTCTCTCATACGGATCAGGCATCAATCCCTGCCGCAGCAGGTTCCCGTAGACCGATCCTGGGATCACCGCCGGAATTTCCCGTCCATTTACGCCGTATACATCCTGTTCTCCCACAATCTGCATCCGCCAGCCGTCGCCGTTTAATGTCATTTTCTCCATGCTTGTCTCCTTTTTCTCCATAAAAAAGTGTCTTCGACACATCAACTCCCCTGCCCCTCAATCATGAGGGGTG
>CAMQTN010000177.1 GCA_947037115.1 uncultured Lachnospiraceae bacterium | reverse complement strand
AGGAAAGATAGGGGGATTGCGTAGTAGTCGGCACTGTGCGTAATGTGCATAACTTGCGGAAACGTGGCAACGGTCATTGTCAAAGATATGTCAAGATTAGGGCGCGATTATCTGAAAGTTGGCTACTATACGGAAATCTTTTTCGTGGAACGTGACGTGCGTTATATCGCAATCAATGATGGTGTTGACAGCGCAAAAGGCGACAACGATTTTACCCCGTTCCGCAACCTGTTTAATGATTTTTACGCCAAAGACACAAGCAAAAAGGTACGGGCAATCAAGCGGGCGCAGGGACAGGCAGGGCTTGTTTTCCGGCTTGGCATACTGTGCAGACTGTGGGAGCAAGTTACACTTCGCTACCTGCAAAAGTTTTAATGGCTCACAAGACCATTACCGCTGTGCAAAGTACAAGAGCAATACGGGAAGCTGTACGGCTCACTTTATCCGCGAGGAAGTGTTGAAGCAAATCGTATGGAGCAGGATATTTGATGTGACCGCCCTTTTCTTTGATGACATCATGGCTTTCCATGAAATGATGTATCAGCAACGCTCTGCCGAAACAGAAAAGGAAATGAAGCGCAGGAAACGGGTACAGAAAGTAGATATTGTTTTCAACTTTGTAGGGGAAATCAATTTCCTTTCTGCCACGCAACCGAAACGGCAAGGCGCATAGGAACTCAAAAAGACGGTACAGCCCTTGTAATCGGGGCTATACCGCCTAATCTGAAATTACTTCCCTCTAACCGTAAACATTTAGTTTTACTGGTCTTTTCCGCCAAGCGTTTTCATCGTCGGGAATAATAACCACAAATCTCATAACCCTTTTCAACCCTTCATAATCCTGCTTATCCCTTCATAAAAACATGGCTCGTTTCCATACATCTACGCCAATCTCCATAACCACCACATAAGCTGGTGTAAAAATGGTGTAGTGGGTGGTGTAACAATTTTCATAAGTTATTTGCACTCATATTCTGTTCTTGCACCCAACGCTTCAAAATATACTGCCAATTCATTCCATCCTGCAATACCCGAAGAATAGTCACTACTGACAATCCATCATCTATAATATAAAACAAAAGATATGTACGATATGGCTTAATATAAATGTCATATCCCCTGTACCGAATCCCTGTCGTATTATGGCCTGTGGGAAACGTTCTTAAACCGTCAACTGCTGTTTTTATCTTCTTCGTAAAATTCTCACCCAGTTCACGATATTTGAAATTATCCAAAATATATTTCTTTATTACCCGAATATCGTCTCTACTGCTATAAGTATATTTGATTCTATATTTCTTCTGCAATTCGCCCCCACTCTTAAATTGCATCAATTTCAGCCCACAATTCGTCTTCATTCAAAACCCGTCCATGCTCCACATCATCTAATGCTTCATCTAGTTTTGATAACAGGGTATCCATAGCATTTTCAACAGTATAAAAATTTTCACTTGTTTTAACCGCTTCCGTTAATGCCATAAAACCATCTCCTTCCACATTACATATTTTAGATGCTGTGTCTTTTATTATATGCTATGATCACTGATTTTACAAGGATTTTAGAGGTATCTCCCTGTTTCACTCATCTGTTCCATAACAGCCCTTCCTTTCCTTCCTGCATCTTATTATAGTTCGATACCACTTTTATGAAATCGTAATTTTACCCTCTATCCCAGCAAGGGATTTTACCTTTGCGTCCACCTCTCACGAAAGAAAGCTGGTGTAAAAGTGGTGTAGATTCCGCTTCAACTATCTAACGAGAAACCCTTATTTTGCAACGGATTCCACACTTTTTATTTATCTATTGTTTTCATCGTCGGGATTTTAAGTCAGTTTAATTTAAAATGGCTTATTTCCCTTTATTTAGCTGCTTTTCGGTATTTCCACCACAGCAATTTAACGCTGTTTCATTGATTTAAACTCTTGAATTTGTCATACTCTTGTTGTATGGCACACAAATTGTCGTACCCTCTGTCTGTCCTAGCCACAATATACACCTCCATCCATTTCATAATCCTTATACTTTTAGTTTAGCCAAAAGTCAACACTTATTTTTGGTTATACGAAAAATCTTTCTCTCCAACATACACGCATATTGACTACTTCACACGAAATGATTCCAGATACTGGTCAAACACATCCAAATCAACCAATACCATTCTGTCAATTTTCAATATTGCGCCCGCATCCTTCGCCAAAGATTGGAATTTATTCATTCCCCTGCTGTACGACGGCTTTTTTCTTATACTGTCATGCGACAGAGTGCTATTATTCGGTTAAGAAAATTGTTATGCAATCATTCCGTCACTCACTGTAATAATTCGGCTGCTGCTCTTTGCGGCTTCCGGCGAATGAGTAACCATGATAATTGTCTGCCTGCTTTCCCGGTTGATCTCCTGTAATAAATTCATAATGTCTGCCCCGGTACGGCTGTCAAGGTTTCCTGTTGGTTCATCAGCAAACAGAATTTGGGGCTTGCCGATCAAAGCGCGGGCGATTGCTACGCGCTGTTGCTGCCCGCCGGACAACTCGCGGGGCTTGTGTTTTCTCCTGTCAGATAAGCCGACAACCTCTAAAATTTCAGCAAGCTCATTTTTATAGTCACGCATTTTCTTTCCGTCCAACAAAAGCGGGAGCATGATATTTTCCTCTACGTTCAAGTTTGGGATAAGATTATAGAACTGGAATACAAAGCCTATATTCTGCCGCCTTATCCGGCTCATTTTTTCGTCACCCAGTTTAGATATATCTATGCCATTCATAAAGACAGCTCCGCTTGTCGGCGTATCAAGACCGCCAAGAATATAGAGCAGCGTACTTTTACCGGAACCGGACTGTCCCATGATAGAAACAAATTCTCCCTGTGAAACTTTCAAAGATATACTTTTCAATACCCTTGTTCTGGTATCGCCAAGCTGAAAGTCTTTTACAATGCTTTTCCCCTCAATAACGATTTTTTCTGTTAATTCTCTCATGTGACAATGCCTCCTATTCAAATTTAATTTCTTCTATCAGTTTCATGTTACGACTTTTAATGAATGGTACGACGGAACCTAACAGCGTAATGAAAATCCCTAATCCCCCTGCGGCAAGAAACGTCCATAAATCCAGTTCCGGCAGCATGGAGATTTTGGGAGCTGCCACAAGGAAAATTGTCTGAATTTCCATATAGGAAACAAAAATAGCGATTACTGCACCGATAAGCCCGCAAGAAAAACCCTCTATCAACGTCATTTTTCTGTTCTGACGGTTGGATAGTCCAACGGATTTATACATGGCAATCGTGCGCCGTTTCTGCATATAGTTAATCAAAAGATTGTTGATCACACCGACGGTTGCAAGCAGCAGGATAAAATAGGTCATGGTGTGCATTGGTTCTAAAAATGCGCCAAGCAAAACTGATGAGGGCATACTGATTTCCTCTTATGGGTGCAGCCCTGAAACTGCCGCCTACGATTTCAAATTTGCGCTGTCAAAAACCAGGCAGTCCGATCCAAATAAAGCCTATCACCTGATACAGTCTTTTCTTCCCGGTGAGGTTTCTTATAAAGAAGCCCACCAGATAGGCGTGGAACTTGCCGACAAACTTTTGGAGGGGAAATACTCTTATGTTGTCACCACCCACATTGATAAAGGGCACGTCCACAACCACATCATTTTCTGCGCCGCCGATAACATCAATCATGCGAAATACCATGACTGCAAAAAGAGCTATTACAACATCCGCAGCCTAAGCGATGACCTCTGCCGGGAGCATAAACTTTCCATCATTACTCCGGGGGAAAAACGGGGGAAAACTTACAGGGAATGGCAGGCTGGAAAAAGCGGTTCCGCATGGAAAGAACAGTTAAAGTCCGACATTGACGAAGCCATTAAAAACGCCGCCACTTATGAGGACTGCATTGAGCTGATCCGGGCAAAAGGTTATGAAATAAAAGGTGCGGACTTTGGGGCGAAAGCACATAAATTTATCTCATTCCGTCCTCTGGACAGAGAGCGTTTTGTCCGTGGCAGCGCAAAGTCTTTGGGAG
>CAMQTN010000176.1 GCA_947037115.1 uncultured Lachnospiraceae bacterium | reverse complement strand
ATGTCGGCATACAAAGGTTCGGTTCAAGCCGGATTGAATGAATATATGCTGTATGGTGGATTGCCGCAGATATTGTCATATACAACGGAAGAACAAAAGACAAAATTCTTGAAAACGTTGTTTGACGAAACTTACATCAAGGATATTAAAGATCGCTATGATATACGCAAGGATGATGATTTGGAGGAACTTATCAACATTATGGCTTCGGGCATCGGTGCTTTGACTAATCCAAACAAGTTGGCAAACACTTTCCGCAGCGAAAAAAAATCGGTCATATCATACGATACCATCAAGGATTACATTGATTATCTGTGCGATTCGTTTCTTGTGGAAAAGTCCACCCGTTACGATATAAAGGGTAAACGCTATGTCAACTCTCCCTATAAATATTATTTTATGGACTTGGGGTTGCGTAATGCCCGTATCAATTTCCGGCAATATGAGAAAAGTCATCTGATGGAAAATCTCATATACAATGAGATGCGTGTGCGGGGGTTCAATGTGGATGTCGGTACTGTGCCCACTTACACAAAGAATGAGGAAGGAAAGCCACAACGAGCCAATTTGGAAGTGGATTTTGTCTGCAATTTGGGAAGCCGCAGATATTACATCCAATCTGCCTATAGAATGGAATCTGAAGAAAAAATAAAGCAGGAACGGGCTTCATTGCTAAAGGTGGATGACTCTTTCAAGAAGATTATAGTTCTTGGTGAGGAGTGTCCGGTGACACGTGACGAACAGGGCATTACAACGATGAGTATTTTTGATTTTTTATTGAAAGAAAACTCTCTAGAACTTTAGTAATTCAATTGGGGCTGACTAAAAAGCCCCCCTCATCTTTTTCCTCAATTTAAATAATAGTCCACACAATAAAAAGTCTCCCTTTCTTTAGTTTTCATGGAGACTTTTTATTGTACACAGCGCATTGTTTCTCTCCCACAACCTTTTTAGGCGGCTTCCCTGGCACTAGCACAATTCATTTTTCTTAAATTATGTGCCATTGCGACGATAATGCATTCGGCTTCTACCTTTTGTAGTCCCCTCAAATGTACTCTGCGGAACAACATATTTTGTTTTATGTCTCCAAAACATGTTTCAATATCATGCGATCTGTTTTTCATTAACCTTTTTCCTTCATCCGTTAATAATTTCTGTCGCATTTGTTGCTTGTAATCCTCCAGATTTTGATTTACCTGTATCGTTCTATTACTCCCTTGTTGCCGTTTATTTCCGCATTGATTAGCTAACGGGCACCCGGCACAATCCCGACACTCATAGTTTCTCAGGGTAGAGACAAATCCATTCTTGTTTGTAACTCTCACTTCACCCGTATAAATTAATTGTTTATTGTTTGGGCACAGAAAACTATCATTCTCTTTATCATAGGGCATATTTTCTTTATAGAAAGGATTTTCTCTAAAGTCTTTGGTCTGCTCCTTATCATATGAAGGATATTTCAGCAAAGCGTCTATCTTCTGCCCATTCAAGAATTCATAGTTTTCTTCAGTACCAAAAATTGCGTCGGCTATGACCTGTTGCGGTCTATCTGGTAGAAGAGGCATCGTTTGCTCCATGTGATTCTTAAAACAGGTTCCGTCATTGGAATTCTGATGAACACTGACTCCCGTAATATACTGATTCTCGGAACCGACCATGCCATTATAGGCGGGACGGAGATCTTCCTGACATTCCTTGGTTCGCATAGGGGTAGCTTGAGGATCTGTTTTGCTGTATCCTCCACGATCACCACAAATATGTTCTTGTTCTTCATAGATTCTCCTGCGTAAATCAGCCTCTTCCAATTCATTTTTCAGGCGGGAAGCGGTACGGGACTTTTTACTTTTCGCGCTGTTCTCCTTGTTGATGATACGATTTAGTTGGGATATGGACTCTTGTATACGATCTTTTCGAGTGGAATCGGCCTTACCAAGGATTTCCAGATCATCCTCACCATACCGTTCGTTTTCCTCTTTGATTAGTTTGTCGATTTCAAGCAGCGTAGAGTCAATCCGGGCTTTCACCCCTTCAAGATAGCGGGAAGAGTTTTTCTTCCAGACAACCTTATGTTTGTTGGCATCCGCCTGAATAGTGGTACCATCGCAATAATATTCTTCCAAACGGATATAACCTTCAGTAAACATGAGAAGAAGCAGAGATTTGAATACAGTATGAATGCTATCTTTCAGACGGCCACTGCGGAAATTGTTGATAGTGCGGAAATCAGGATATTGTTTACCTGAAAGCCACATAAAGGTGATATCGGAACGAAGAGCATTGGCAATCTTACGACCAGTATAGAGTTTAAGACAGTAAGCATACAAAAGGATTTTGAGAAGCATACGGGGATGGTAGGCGGTAGTACCACCGCCGGAGTAAGTGGAGATGAGAAAGGTCAGGTCAAGCTGATTAACGGTATGATTGATGATACGAACAAGGTGGTTCTCACTGATGGTGGAGTCTAAACGATCGGGGAATAATAAAACTTCGCCCTCATTATATTGTTTAAATTGAACTTTTTGCATATCTTTGACTATGTATATTTACATTGGTTTGGTAGCCTAAATATACATAAAAGTTCTCTCATATCAGCGGATAGAGAGAACTTTTTTTTCGGTGGGGACTTTTTAGTCAGCCCCAAAAATACTTATACTACATTATCTTGCATACAGCATCCATTTCCAAGCCGGCAGGACACGAATCAGCATATCCTGCTCCCTCCACTCAGCCTCTGTCTCCATTGTGACAATGACGAGTTCCTGACAGTCTGTCGCCCGGGCAGCTTCCAGCAATCCCTCTATTTCCCGTCTGCGGGTTTCCTCATCACCCATCTGATAACTTACTTGTATCAATCGCGTCACTTTATCAAATTCTGTAACCACAAAATCACATTCCTTCTTGCCTTTATAATAATGCAACTCTTCCTGAATCCGTAGCGTTCTTCTCAAATGAAGGAAAACAGCATTTTCCAGCAATTTCCCATTATCCTCACTCTGTGAATTCAAAAGTACGGAACGCAGACCATTATCAATGCAATAGTACTTCTTATCTCCTGTATTCTCCTTTACAAGTGACGGTTCATATTTTGTCAAGGAGAAAAAGAGATAAACAGACTCGGTCTGAACAATCACATCATACAATGTATTCTTCCCTATACTGACTCCCTGCGACTTCAATTCATTATAAATACGGTTGATTGAAGTTGGCTTCGTCAAGTTACTCATCACCCGTTTGATGAAGTAACGTATCGGTTCCGGATTCCTTATTTCATACCTCTCCACAAGATCCTTGTAGAGCATCACAAAGAAGTATTCCTGCAGAATCCTATCCTTATATAATGGAGCCGCCAATACAACTTCCGGGAAGCCTCCTCCATGTAAATACACTTTAAATGCATTGATAAGTTTAGCGCGGTTCTCTGGTACATAATAATTCGTATCAACTCCGGTAAAATTACAGAATTCGATGAATGACAACGGAAATTCCTCATACTGCAATGTTCGCCCGCGCAAAGAGGTGGCCAACTCTGAAGAAAGCATCCGTGAATTACTTCCCGTAAGAAAAATGTGCCTGCATTCCTGTTCATAAACCCGCCGTACAAAGGGTTGCCAATCATCTGCCATTTGTACCTCATCAAAGAACATATAAACTTCTTTCAACGGAATTGCAGGATAAAGTTCCCGGTAGGCCTGAAGAATCTCATCCAAATTATCTGCATTCAGTTGCAAACGTTCATCATCAAAGTTGAGGAACAGTATCTGCTCCTTCGTTACAACCCGTTCACGGATAAGCCGGTTTATTGCCAATAGAAAAAGAGAAGACTTACCACACCGCCTCACGCCGGGCACGGTTATAATCTTTCCGCTATCGACAGGTAATGAAAGTTCACGAGGATAAACTTCCACCGGCAATGATGCCTGAAATCCCGCAATCAGTTGTTTTAGCAATTCTTTCTTTCCCATAAAGACAATAATTGTAAATTCTTTCTTTTTTAGAAAGACAAAATTAGAAAAAAGTTTCTTCATTACAAAGAAAC
>CAMQTN010000175.1 GCA_947037115.1 uncultured Lachnospiraceae bacterium | reverse complement strand
CAGGGATCATCATTGAGGAACCTGGTTATATCCGCAGCCTGTCAGGATACCGCAACCTGGAATATTTATACCGTATCACCCATAAAAAAAATCCGGCGGCTATTCATTCTATCATGGTGAAGGTCGGGCTTGACCCGCAGTCCAGAAAAAAAGTATGCCATTATTCGCTGGGAATGCGCCAACGGCTGGCAATCGCCCAGGCCACAATGGAAAACCAGGCGATTCTGATCTTAGACGAACCGATGAATGGACTTGACAAGGATGGGGTGGCGGAAATGAGAAAATTTTTCATGGAGCAGAAAGGGATGGGGAAACTGATCCTTTTAGCCAGCCATAATAAAGATGACATTGCGCTGCTTTGTGATGAAGTATATGAGATGGATCACGGCAGGTTGGAGAAAGTAACGGGGGATTGAGCGAACAGGGATGGCAGATTGTCTGGCAGTTTTGTCTTTATTGAAAATTCGCATTTATCGTAAAGCCGCAGAGAACGCAGAATTGAAATTATTGGGAGGTAAATAAAATGGCTAAAAATGAACGATTTAAGGTAGTTTATTCACAAGGGACTGTTGATGTAACGCAAATTTTGGTAGATACAGAAACTGGAGTGAATTATGTGTTTCGTAAAGTTGCATATGCAGGAGGATTGACACCGCTGTTGGACAAAGATGGAAAACCTGTTATTTCTCCGAGTGTGAACAGCTAAGGAACTGTCAATAATAACTTGTTAATTTGACGCTGTATAAATGTTCAGTTGCAAAGAAGATAATCGAAGGCGTAGCGGGCTGCGTCAAGATTATCTGATGCCGCAGATGGGCATTTAGGCAAGTCAGCTTCGCAGAAGCCGACTTGTCATTGACATGAGTAATTTCTGAACAGTTCCTAAGTGATGGGACAAAAATTATCAATCATATGATGGGAGCGTGAAGGTAAAGGCATCTATTGGAAGATATCAATAGATGCCTTTGCTCTTAAATACGGTTCATAAATGCAGACTTTTAGATTAAGGTTGCTTCAGATGTGGTAGAGCGTCGTTATTTCCGTAGCAAATCAAGTAAGTAACGAACCATAGGAATCAAGCCGGCCGCTTCCTGTTCCGTACAGTCTTTTTGCAGGGCAAGGAGTATCTGAAGGGTTGGGGATTCGCCTTTGTAATCCGAATCAAAGATTTTACATAAAGTTTACTAACACACTTGACAATCCTTCTCTGAGCGCAGCGTAGGCGCCGCAATCCGGGAAAGCGGCATTCCCAGGGAGGAAATCTGGGTAACATCCAAGCTCTGGCCCAGTGAGTACGGCGAGGGTAAGACAATGGCCGCTATTGACAAAATGCAAAAACGCCTTGGGGTAGAATCCATTGACCTGCTTCTTCTGCATCAGCAGGTAGGCGATTATATGGGCGCATGGCAGGATTGTGAAAAGGCGGTCCGGCAGGGAAAAGTGAGGACAATCGGGCTTAGCAATTTTGAATCCGAACGGCTGGAGGAGGTCTGTGAGGCGGCAGAGATCAAGCCGGCAGTGCTGCAGGTGGAGTGCCATCCCTATTTCCAGCAGGGAGAGTTGAAGAAAAGACTGGCCCCTTATGGAACGGTGATTGAAGCATGGTATCCCATCGGGCATGGAGACACAGAGCTGATCGGGGAGCCGGTATTTGCAGAACTGGCAGAAAAATATGGGAAAACCAATGTACAGGTCATTCTGCGCTGGCATATTCAGGAGGGAAATATTATCTTCCCGAAATCAACCAATCCCCGGCACATCAAAGACAATTTTGACATCTTTGATTTTGCCTTAACCGACGACGAGATGGCAGAGATCAGGAAGGTTGATAAGGGCGTACGGTTTTTCAATATGACGCTTAAGCAGCAGGAAGCACAGTTTACTTCCTGGGAACTGGACGATTAAGGAGGGGAAAAGAGTGGAAACGAACGAAATGGGGAGCCTTCCGGTAGGCAGGCTCCTGAAAAAGATGTCCATGCCGCTGATCATATCCATGTTCGTGCAGGTGCTGTACGGTCTGGTTGACAGCCTGTATGTAGCGCAGCTTGGCGGCAATGCGCTTACGGTGATCTCGCTTTGCATGCCGGTACAGTACCTGGTGGTGGGCGTCGGGACCGGTATCGGCTGGGCGTGAATTCAGTTCTGTCCAAAAAACTGGGAGAGAAAGACGGAAACGGTGTAAATAAAACGGCAGGAAACGGCTTCGTATTGTTGTGGATTGTGATGGTACTGTTTGCGGTTCTTGGGCTTACGGCAATGCAGCCCTTTTACAGGATACAGACGGATGTTCAGGAAATCAGGGAGATGTGCATTTCTTACAGTATTGTACTATGTGTCTGCTCCTTTGCGGCGTTTCACCAGATTATGATGGAAAGGCGTTTGTACTGAATATGACAGTTGTGGGAGAGATTATAAAGGTCGGGATTCCGGTGGCTTTAAGCAACTTCCTGGTTGCGGTCATTGTGTTGGGGATGAACAGTATCCTTATGGGGCTTTCGCCGCTGGCTCCGGGAATCTATGTGATTTATAATATGCGGTACGCCCATGAGGCTGGTTATACCTTTTTTGACACCGCTCCGATCTACGGAGAGGCAAATGAGCAGTATCTGGGCAAAGCGGTGGCTCCTTTCCGCAAAAAGGCAGTGATTGCCACAAAGTTCGGCATTGTGGACGACTCTTTCTTTACGGGAAATGAGGACGCCTTAAACAGCAGCCGCGATTCCATCAGGCAGCAGGTGGACGCTTCCCTGAAACGGCTTGGGACAGATTATATCGATCTGTATTACCAGCACCGCATCGATCCGAAGACAGAGCCGGAGGAAGTGGCGGAGACCATGGCGGAGTTGATAAAAGTGGGAAAGATCCGGACATGGGGCGTTTCCTTTGCGCCGGAAGAATATATCCGAAGGGCTCATGTGGTATGCAGAATATCCGCCATCGAAAATATGTATTCCTTTGTGGCAAGGCAGGATGAGGGAACGTATTTCCCGCTCTGCGAAGAACTGGGGATCACCTATGTGTCGGCCTGCCCTCTGGCAAAAGGGTATCTCAGTAACCGCTATACTGCCGGGACAAAATACCGGGAAGGCGACTGGCGGGCAAGGATGAACCTGTTCCAGAAAGAGAGAATGGACGCAAATCTGGACCTGATGAATCTGATCATGGAATTTGCCGAAAGGAAACAGGCAACCCCGGCACAGATCGCCCTTGCGTGGGAGATCACAAAGAAACCATATCTGGTGCCGATTCCGGGTACAACGAAAAAAGACCGGGTAAAGGAAAACTTTGATGCGGTAAATGTGGAGCTGTCACCGGCGGAAATGCAGGAGATTGAAGAAGCCCTTACCCATATGGATATTGTGGGCATGGGATGAGGCTGATACTTGTGGAAGACAAAATCCACTGGGTGAGCAAGCATCATGCGCAGCTTGCATGGGATTTTATGAAACAGTTCCGCCGAAATGAACAGGGAATGATAGAACAAATAAAATAGCGAAGGGAACAACTGGATATTCAAGGGAAACTGAAACCCGTTGAACGGCGGTTAGGTACTCTGAAAAAGCACTTAGAGCAAGCCGACATTTATTTCAAGTGTAAAGGAAAGAAGCCGCTGACCGAAGCCGAGCAAATCCTGTTCACAACAGCGAAAGATTATCTCAAAGGCGTGATGAACGGCAAGACCACAATCCCGACAAAGGCATGGAAAGAAGAATACACCAAGCTGACCGCCGAGAGGAAAACACTCAATCAGCGGTATCTTGCATTGAAAGAGGAAGTGAAAGAAGCGGAGAAAATCAGAAAGAGCGTTTACAGTATCTTGCGGCAGGAACAGAGGGAACAGCAACCCCACAGAAAGCAGGATATGGAACGGTAACAAGCAAGGCGGTGGGGACAGCCTACGCCTACCCCGCCGCCCTGTTTTAGACTTTTATGAGAGCGATAAACTGGAAGTACTTTTATTGCAAATCATCTTTAGAAATCGCTATTGAAGGATAATGAGAAAGTTCCGTCAAATCAACATTTAGTGGCACACTAT
>CAMQTN010000174.1 GCA_947037115.1 uncultured Lachnospiraceae bacterium | reverse complement strand
GGGATTTTGAAACGGGAAACCGCAAGAAGTTCTGCGGCAGGATTGCGACAGGGGCGTATGATGCGGTGATTATCGGGCATAGCCAGTTCGAGAGTACGACTTGTTGCTAGACAAAGGCAGTGCGTAGGTACTGCGTACAAAACTAGCGTGGATTATTTTAATCCATAACTGTTATTGCGATAGGTGGAATGAGAGGGTAACGCCTTGAAACGCCTGCTCAAAGAAACGCCATGCAAAAGGGGCGATAATGCTCCCGCTGTATGAAGTGCGTTAAGATGTCCAGTGTCCGCCCTAACAAGTAGTGTTGAGGAAAACCGAACCAGAGGTGGTCGAGCGGTATAGGGCTAGAGTCTATAAAATACCTATGGTTAGGATGTTATTGAATTAGCTGACGAAGTGGGGAATGTACGAATCTAAAATTGGACTGCGTAGAAATGCGTAGAGGGACACGTAAGTGTGGCAACTGTGGTAGAGTAAAAATTTTCGATATGAAATACCATATAGTGTTACAGGCACTATCAAGGTTGCAGGTTCATACTCACGACCTAAGGGTATATATGGAAAGATAGCGGTAGCGGAACAAGGAAAGCCTGGAAGATGGAGGAATTATCTTCTGTGAAATCTTAGTAAGGAAAGGCAGAGGCTATAACTTACTTTAATTCAGGTGAAAGTGGTGGCACCAAGCTATGAAGTTTCTGTAATGGAAATGGAGCGATAGCCACCAGACGGAAAATTACAATGGAAAGAGAGGTAGATATGTTCAAGGTTCGGGTATGACTAAGAGATGCTGAAATTCCGAAAGGGAGGTTAGCAAACTTGGACACGAAAGCCAAAAAGAGAAAACAGCTAAGAAATAATGAGTATTACGATATGCAGGAGGTTTATGACCAACTGTATGCAAACGCAGGGAATAATGCAAAATTCACACATTTAATGCAAATCGTAATGAGTGCGGAAAATATCAAACTTGCATATAGGAATATCAAGAAAAACAAGGGTTCAGATACCAGAGGGACTGACGGCAAGACAATAAGGGATTATGAAAGTATGAATGAGGAAGAAATGATTGCTTACTTTCAATCCAAAATGATGAATTATAATCCGAAAAGCGTCAGACGGGTAGAGATACCAAAACCGAATGGGAAAATGAGACCTCTGGGTATTCCGTGCATGGAAGACAGAATCATACAGCAGTGCCTAAAGCAAGTGCTTGAACCGATATGCGAAGCAAAGTTTTATAAGCATAGCTACGGGTTCAGACCAAACCGTTCCACAAGGCACGCAGTAGCAAGATATGCTTATCTTGTAAATATTATGCGGCTGTACTATGTGGTTGATGTTGATATAAAAGGATTCTTCGACAACGTAAACCATGCAAAGCTGATGAAGCAGTTGTGGGCAATCGGCATAAGGGATAAATGTGTCCTGAGTGTCATCGGAAAGATGCTGAAATCAGAAATAGAAGGTATCGGAATTGCAGAAAAAGGTGTCCCACAGGGCGGAATTATCAGTCCGTTGCTTGCAAATGTTGTACTGAATGAATTGGACTGGTGGGTTGCAGGACAATGGGAGCATCTTCCAACGAAGCACGAATATAAAGGCACAAACCACAAGTATACAGCTATCAGAAAAACAGCACTGAAAGAAATGCACATTGTACGTTATGCTGATGATTTTAAGATATTTTGCAGTAACCCAAAAACAGCGGAAAAAGTGCTGACAGCGACAAAAATGTGGCTGAAAGAAAGATTGGGTTTGGAAGTGAGTGAGGAAAAGACAAAGATAACTTACTTAAAGAAAAACTCAAGCGAATTTCTCGGAATTAAATTTAAGGCTGTGCCGAAAGGCAGGAAATATATAGCCAGAAGCCACATGACAGACAAAAATATCAATAAAGTTGCTGAAAACATCAAGAAACAGATAAAAGCGATACAACACCACACTGTGAAGAATGAAGTAGTGAAGCTCAACTCAATCATCTTAGGAGTGCATAACTATTATTCAATGGCTACCATGTGTAACATTGACTTTCACAGGGTATATTTCTTAGTCAAACCGACCATGAACAGACTGAAAAAGAATTACACAAGGGGACACCCTACCAATGCGATTTATTTAAAATTATATGGGAATTACACAACCAACATTTACAACATTGCAGGGATAGATGTATTTCCGCTGTACGGTGTAGTGCTGAAAAAGACGTTAAGTTTTAAACAGGAAATCTGCAACTACACGAAAGAGGGAAGAAACCTAATCCATAGTAAATTGAATAACGGTCTGCAAGTGCTGATTGAATATTTAATGGAAAATCGTGATGAGGCTGAAACAGTCAAATTTAACGATAACCGTATCTCAAAGTTAGCAGGGCAGAATGGGAAAAGCTTTATATCAGGTATGAAACTGGAAATCGGGAACATGGTTTGTTGTAGAAAGCAGCCAAAGAACAAAGGCGGCACAGACGACTATGATAATCTCGTGTGGATTACCGTAAAAGAACAGGAGCTGATTACCAAAGTGGAAATTTCTGAAAAAGATTTAGTAGGTGTGGAACTGGACGACAAAGCTAAGAAAAAGCTAAATTCTTTAAGGTTATTAGTGGAAAATCTACCAATTTAACAGAGTAAGGATTCGTTGGGGCGCCGTATGAGCAGGAAACTCTCATGTACGGTGCTAAGTGGGGGAAAAGGTGGAGACAACATTAAAGCCTTACCTATCACAATAAATCCCCATCAGCGAGGAACGGCAGCGGGAACAGCTCATGCGCCAGCTTGACGATATTGAGCGTGGCATTGACGATGTGCAGGCATCCCACGGGGAGCAGTTCACGGTCAAGCAGCTCATGAAAACAAGGAAAGCGATCAAGGCAAAGCTCGACAAACTCAACGACACCAAGCGGAAAGACAGCGTGATAAACTTCGAGGAACTGGGCATAGACAGGCTCTTTATAGATGAGAGTCATTTTTACAAGAACCTTTACCTTTACACCAAGATGCGGAACGTCGGCGGCATCGCCCAGACCGAAGCCCAGAAAAGCTCCGACCTCTTTATGAAATGCCGCTATCTGGACGAAGTCACGGGCAACCGTGGCGTAGTTTTTGCAACGGGAACTCCCATCAGCAACTCGATGGTCGAGATGTATTCCGTGCAGCGGTATTTGCAGTATGACACCCTCGCAAGAAACGGGTTGCAGCATTTTGACAGTTGGGCTTCCACGTTTGGCGAAACGGTCACGGCTCTGGAACTCGCCCCAGAGGGGACGAATTACCGAGCAAAGACGAGGTTTGCGAAGTTTTACAATCTGCCAGAACTGATGCAGATGTTCCGTGAGGTTGCGGACATCCAGACCGCCGATATGCTGAAGCTCCCCGTGCCAAAGGTCAATTACCATAACATCAAGACAAAGCCGAGCCAAATCCAGACGGAAATGGTGGCGGGGCTTGCGAAACGGGCAGAGAAAATCCGAGCCAAACTGGTAAAGCCACAAACAGATAACATGCTCAAAGTGACAAATGACGGGCGGCAGCTTGCCTTAGACCAGAGATTGATTGACCCGATGCTGCCAGACGACCCGAACAGCAAAGTCAACGCCTGCGTGGACAATATCTACCGCATCTGGGAGGAACACGCCGACACAAAGGCGGCACAATTATTGTTCTGCGACCTCAGCACACCGAAAAATGACGGCATGTTCAACGTCTATGACGACATGAGGGAAAAGTTGATACGGCGTGGCATCCCTGCGGAGCAGGTGCGTTTCATCCATGAAGCGAATACCGACGCACAGAAAAAGGAGCTGTTCGCAAAGGTAAGGAGCGGCGAGGTGCGTATATTGTTCGGCTCTACCCAGAAGATGGGCGCAGGTACAAATGTGCAGGACAGGCTGATTGCCATTCATAACCTCGACTGCCCGTGGAAACCCTCGTGAGTAGGACGGATTTTGCGGACATTCAAAATAAAAAGAATGTGGAGGTAACAGACAATGGCAAAGACGATTTTTGAGGAACTGGGCGGCAAATACGAACGGCAAGGAGATTATCTAATACCGTGTATGGCTTTACCCACCGAAGTAGAACAGCCGATAGGCACATGGGGACAGCGGCATCTGGACTATCTGAAGCAGTAC
>CAMQTN010000173.1 GCA_947037115.1 uncultured Lachnospiraceae bacterium | reverse complement strand
CGGCATTTGTTTTTCCTGCGACATTAACGAGCAAAAGTCCGACGAAGGCGGACAAAGAGCGCGCCAGCGCGGATTTGCGAGTTTTTAGGCATAGCCGCAGAAGAAAAACAAGCGACGCCGGAGGCGGCATTTGTTTTTCCTGCGACATTAACGAGCAAAAGTCCGACGAAGGCGGACAAGGAGCGCGCCAGCGCGGATTTGCGAGTTTTTAGGCATAGCCGCAGAAGAAAACAAGCGATGCCGCAGGGAAACAGGCGGCGCAGGTTTTGGAAGGATGATTACCCATGAAGCTGCAACAGGTATTAAGCCTCACGAGAAAGGCTGTGGACGATTATCATATGATTGAGGCGGGTGATAAAATTGCTGTCGGCATTTCCGGGGGTAAGGACAGCCTGACGCTGCTCTATGCCTTGCAGGGCCTGAGACGCTTTTACCCCCTGCTTTTTGAGCTGACTGCAGTGACAGTGGATCTGGGATTCGGGAATCTGGATTTATCCGGGATTGAGAATCTGTGTCAGGAACTTGATGTAGAGTACCATATCATAAAAACAGATATCGGTAAAATTATATTTGAAGACAGGCGGGAAACAAACCCCTGTTCTCTGTGCGCCAAGATGCGGAAAGGCGCGCTGAATGAGGCCATGAAAGCGACAGGCTGTAATAAAGTGGCCTATGCACACCACAAGGATGATGTGGTGGAAACCATGATGATGTCGTTGATTTACGAGGGACGATTTCACACGTTTCGCCCGGTGACTTATTTGGACCGCACACAGATCACGGTCATCCGGCCATTGATCTATATGAATGAGGCGGACGTGATCGGTTTTGTGCACAGGCATAATGTGCCGGTGGTTAAAAGCCCCTGCCCGGCGGACGGGCATACCAAGAGAGAAACCGTGAAGAATCTGGTGCAGCAGATCAATCTGGAAGCGCCGGGAGTCAAAGAACGCATGTTCACAGCTATTTTACGGGGAAATATAGAGGGTTGGGGTAAGCCGGAAATTTGAACATTTTGAACATACAGAAGCAATAGAAATTAACGCAAAAGCGTGGAAACGAGGAAAAGAGATGGCGGGTAAAAATCGTACTTACCATGAGAAAAGGGAAACTGATTATATTTTGCAGCTTCGCGGGCTTTTGGAGGAACTGCCGCCTTATACGCGGGATTACTTCCGCGCGGTCGAACAGAAATCCAGTGCAAAGACACGAATATCCTATGCCTATGATTTTCAGGTATTCCTGCGTTTTCTGCTGGAAAAGAATCCTGCTCTTTCAGGCAGGAGCATAAAGGAAATCACACTGAAGGACCTTGACAGTCTGACTGCGCTTGATATTGAGGAATATCAGGAATATCTGAAGTATTATGAGTCGGAAAACGGAGAACAGAAAAACGGGGCAAACAGTATCGCGCGGAAAATGTCATCCCTGCGCAGCATATTTGATTATTTTTTTAAGAAAGAACTGCTCACAAGAAATGTGGCCATGCAGGTGGATATGCCGAAGATTCATGAGAAGGCCATCATTCATCTGGAACCTGACGAGGTAGCCATTTTTCTGGACAGTCTGGACAATTACGAAAAAGAGCTTACGGGCAGGAAAAAAGATTTTTTCCTGAAGACAAAGGTTCGTGATATTGCCATTGTCACCCTGTTTTTGGGCACCGGCATCCGGGTGTCAGAATGCGTGGGGCTTGATTTGAATGATATCAATTTCCGCGAAAACAGCATTCGCATTATCCGTAAGGGCGGAAATGAGGCGATTCTGTATTTTGGCGGCGAGGTGGAGAAGGCCCTTAAAGATTACATAGACGGCCCGCGTGCGCAGATCGCTGAGCAGGCGCTTCCGGGGGAAGAAAACGCATTGTTTTTTTCTTTGCAGAAGAAGCGGATCAGCGTCCATGCAGTAGAAAATCTGGTGGAAAAGTATGCGAGAGAATTTGTGCCGCAGAAAAAAATCACGCCTCATAAGCTTCGGTCCACCTTTGGTACGGCACTTTATCAGGAAACCGAGGATATCTATCTGGTGGCGGATGTTCTTGGACACTCGGATGTGGGGACAACAAGAAAGCACTATGCGGCAATTAAGGATCAGAACCGCAGGAAAGCCGCCCGTGCGATCAGCCTGAGAGAAAATTGAGAGGTTGTTACGGCACAAATTTCAAGAAAAGGGAAAAATGCCTGATGAACAAGATGCAATATGGAATCATATTTGGAGTCTGTCTGGCTTTATGCGGCGCTTTGCCTGCGGGCTGTGGTCGTATCGAACAGAAAGAGTCAGAGCCAGTGAAGGAAACTGTGGCGGAATCAGGTGACGCAGATGCTGCTGAGACAGCGGAACAAAATGCAGAGAAAGATGCGGTTACGGAATTGACGCCGGAACAGACAGACGCTTATCAGCAGATGATACTGTATATTCAGGAGGGATTCCGCACTTATGATATTGAGGGAACTTATCAGGCATATTTTAAAGAAATAGAGAACTTAGATGACGATACCTGTGTATGTAGTATTCTGCTGGAAGAGAAAGGGCAGGAGACAGGGAGATTTTGGGAGGAACGGATCGATTATTCCTATGATAAGGTAAATGGATGGTATACTTTCGAGGGGGTTTTTGAGCCGGTTTTTGCACAAAATTCTTTCGACGGAGTTGGTGAAGATTCTGATTTTGTAAAGGATACGCGGGATAATCATGTGTATTCAGCAGAAATATCCAAAAAGCAGGACTTTGCCTTACCCATACATTACGATTCTGAAAACGGGCCGGTGGAACATAATACCTGGAAAATACCGCCTGATTCTGAATGGGTTGGCAGATATGCGAGAACTTATCTTTATACTTATTATGACGACAGGATGGATATTGAAATTACCATAGAATATCCGCAGGTTTCTTTAAGCGGTTCGGAAAGTATACTGGAAGAACAGATTAATGATGCGCTTAAAAAAGCGTTCTTTTATTCTTATGGTTCTGATGTGGAAGGAAGTACATGGAATCCCAGAGACCATGCGTATGGAGGAATTACCAGAAATTATGTGATTACACGGGAGGACGAAACCTATTTTTCCGTGCGTATTTTCGAAGATAACTATTTTCGCGGGGCGAATCATCCGAATCAGTTTGAAAGTGGCATTACCATCAATATGAAAACAGGTGAAGTTTTACGCCTGCAGGATGTGGTTGGCGAGAATCGGACGCCTTTATCATTGCTTGATACAGGCGCGTTTCATTGCCTTTGGGTCTGGAAAGACGGCAATGAAAGTGATGGGGAAGCTGCTGAAATATGGATGCTGCAACTGCATGAATCATGGGAACACGATATGTATGCTGAGTTATCCGCATTGGATACCAAGTTTTATCTGACGCAGGACGGCCTGGGGCTGATTACGGAAATTGCAAGATACTATACGCCGATAGAGGCAGCGTTTTCAGACCTTGGAATATCGTTTTAAGTTTTTCGCCGTATAATGGGTTCAACGATCATTACATATCTGGAATCGTCTGAAAATGGATTAACTATGAAATAAATGTGTATTTGTTTCATAGTTTCTTTCTGCTCATTTTTCCTTTAAACCGATGTTCTTATAGATTTTGAGGTGCGGAAACTCAGGCTCATCTGTAATATCATCATCGTCAGGTATAGATTCCTCAGATGGATTCAGATTATCCAGCCATTCATCATCCTCAAAGAAGTCATCTGTATCTTTCCAGCTATCCCTCAGGGCCTTAATTCCGCCTTGACGATACATGGGCCTGTATTCAAAATAACCTTTTCCCAGCAGATTTGGATTGATTTGATAACAACTTTTCTTTACTTCTTTTATAAGGCTATGTTCCTCCAGCGTTTTCAGGTGTCTGTAAAACATCGCTTTCTTGATGTTAAGCCTGCTTTGGATTTCTTCCCGAATCTGTGCATTGATCTGTATGAGCATCCCGCCATGCGGATCGTTTATATCAGCATAACTCATATGGACGGCGAGTTCTATCAAAAACCGAAATGCAGCCACTGTCAGAGTGTCAGGTAAATCAGCAAGAGCCTTTGTATATATTTTAATGAAGTCGCCCTCATCATCATGTGTATTTTGTGTAATATCCAGTGCCATCCGCTAAATATCCCCTGTTATTTTATTGACTTAAAATCTACTTTCAGTATACCTGT
>CAMQTN010000172.1 GCA_947037115.1 uncultured Lachnospiraceae bacterium | reverse complement strand
GTTTTTTACCTGTGCGGAAAATACCTGTCTCCGACATTTTCCTGTGTGAAACTTAGAAGCTGCTGATATCGCCTCCAACGGGGCGGTATCTTTCAAATTTTCGCACCTATTCGACGGTGACGGACTTCGCCAGATTCCTCGGCTTATCCACATCGCAGCCTTTGCCCACGGACACATAGTACCCGAAAAGCTGCAGGGGTATGATGGCCAGTGAATTGGCAAAATATGGATTCGTCTCCGGAATATAAATCACATAGTCCGCCGCCTTCTCGATCTCCTTGTTTTCCTCGCAGGTCACCGCCAGTACAAAAGCGCCTCTCGCTTTCACCTCCACCATATTGCTTATGGTCTTTGCATAGAGCGCAGGCTGAGTGGATACCGCCGCCACCAGCGTCCCCTCCTCAATCAGGGATATGGTGCCGTGTTTCAACTCGCCCGCCGCGTAGGCTTCGGAGTGGATATAGGAAATCTCTTTTAATTTCAAAGACCCCTCAAGGGAGATCGCGTAGTCGATGCCCCTGCCGATAAAGAACACGTCCTTCGCACCGATATAGCGGTTTGCAAATCTCTGAATTTTATTTTTATTGTTGAGCAGAAGCTCGATCTGATCAGGCAGACACCGCAGGTCTGCCAAAAGTGACGCATATGTCACATCGTCAATCTGCCCGCGCACCCTGCCAAATTTAACCGCCAGCAGATAGAGTGCAACCAGCTGCGCGCTGTAAGCCTTCGTGGTGGCGACGGCGATCTCCGGCCCGGCCCAGGTGTACATCACATTGTCCGCCTCCCTGGCGATGGAACTTCCCACCACGTTGACAATGCCAAGCACCTGAAATCCCCTCTTTTTGGACTCCCGAAGGGCTGCAAGGGTATCCGCCGTCTCCCCGGACTGGCTGATCACCACTACCATGGCCCCCTCCTCCAGAATCGGGTCTCGGTAGCGGAACTCGGACGCCAGATCCACCTCCACTGGGATGCGCGCCAGTCCCTCTATCACATATTTGCCGGTAACGCCTGCATGGTAGGCGGAACCGCAGGCCACAATATGAATCTTCCTGACCGCCCGCATTTCGTCGTCGCTCATGCCCAGCTCTTCGATGACAATGTCGTCGTCCTTCAGGCGTGGCAGAAGCGTATCCGTCACCGTCTTTGGCTGTTCATACATCTCCTTCAACATGAAATGCTCATAGCCGGCCTTTTCAGCCGCGCTGGCATCCCAGTCAATATAGACAGGCTCCTTTGTGGTTTCCTCCTCATCCACCGTATAGAAATGCATGTGATCTGCCCGCAGGCGCACCACTTCCTGATTGTCCACATAATATACTTTTCTGGTATATTTTAAAATCGCCGGCACATCCGAAGCGATAAAACAGCCGTCCTCATTCTGTCCCACAATAAGAGGGGAGTCCTTTCTGGCCGCAAAAATCTGGTCGGGACAGTCCGCAAAGAGAATACCCAACGCATAGGAACCCTCCACGCGGTGAAGCACTTTGGTAATCGCTTCCAGCGGATTCCCTTTGTAATAGTAGTCCAGAAGATGCGCCACAACCTCCGTGTCCGTCTCCGACACAAACTTATAGCCCCGCTCCGTAAGCATCTTGCGCAGCTGTAAATAATTCTCAATGATTCCGTTATGTACAACGGTAATCGTCTCCGGCTCGTTAAAATGCGGATGTGCATTGCTGTCGCTGGGTACGCCGTGGGTCGCCCAGCGTGTGTGTCCGATCCCGCACAGGCCAGGCATGGTCTCCCCGCCGTGGGTAATATTTTCCAGCACCTTAAGCCTTCCCACCGACTTCGTAATGTTGACCTTTTCATTTTCATCTATGACAGCCATCCCCGCCGAGTCGTACCCACGGTACTCCAGCTTGGACAATCCGTCCAGAATAATGGGTGCCGCCTGCTTTTTTCCGATATAACCTACTATTCCGCACATATGATTACCTCTCTTCTGATTTTCTTTCTCAACTCCAATACTCCTTGTTGGAGGACATCGCAACCACCATCCCTACCGGCAGGCGGCGATACCGCTTCCCGCACAGATAGCCCGCATACTTGCATGCGCTTTGTAGAATAACGTATGGTATTTTATATGCCATTCCCTGCTGTTTTAAGTGCGCCGCCATACTTTTTATAAGGCGGATTCCCTCCGATTCCGACGAATACGCCGCAAACACCTCCGGGTGGTCCGCCTGGGATACGCCCAGATCAAAATTCCGGTGAAACTGCTGTCTGCAGGTGTAATTGTGGGAATGGTACACCTCCGCCTCCGCCACATAGGCTACGGCATAATCCGAGTCCACTGCCCTGGCCGCATAGAGCATATCCTCGTTAAAGATGGCCCGCCTGGCGAATCCTCCGAGTGCATCAAACACTTCTCGCTTGTAGGCAGCACAGACATTGGAACAGAAAAATGTCTTAATTCCCAGCTCAGGAAGGTCTGCCTTCGTCTTGACCCTTGACTGTTCCGGATAGTTGAAGTGCCTTGTATACCGCTCGATCTCACCGCTCTCCCTGCCCGGAAGCTGCCTCGCGTAAGCCACGGCCGTCCTCTCGCCGCTCAGTCCCGCAAGCAGCCGTTCTACCAGATATTCGTCCACCGGAACGGCGTCCTGTGTCATCATTAGGAACACGTCGGCCTCTGAGAGCTTTACACCCTGATTTCTCGTATGTCCGTGATCGAACTCCCGCTTCGACAGGTGCTTCACTGTTATATTATGATACGTCCTCTCAATGGCAGTGCCATAAAACAGCCTGTCAAAATATTTTTGTTCCGTATTCATAATAATGATCCGGTTCACGGGCACCGTCTGCTTCTCCAGCTTTTCCACCAGCGACAGGAACCCGCGGTCCGGCTTATAGACGGGAATGATCACATCCACTGTCCCCATGCGTCCGCTTTCTCTCTTTCACTATAATATGAGATAAGGGGCCTGCAAGACAAGCCCCTTTTCTTTTATTCACTCTTCTTCAAATATCCGTTTGTTTCCTCATAAATTTTCTCACTGCATTCCTTTACGGTGGAGGACGGCTCATAGTCGTCCGCGTCAAACAGGAACTTGTGCAGCCACTTGACATTTTCTTCCAGGCTCAGCGGAATGACGCAGGAACCCTTGGAACCGATCGTACCTGTTGTCCTCATGTCCTCCTGCGGGAAACCGGAATGCTCTGAAATGTAATAGTTTCCTACGTTGCCGAGCATATCAACGATCTCCGACAGATCAAGGGAGGTGTATACCTCGTCAAATACGGACGTCGCCGTCTCTGTCAGCGTGGTCAGGTTCGCCTTCTTCGCCTGATCCGACACCGCCAGAAGCACTTCCCTCTGTCTCTCGGCACGCTTGAAGTCATCTCCGGCCGTATAGCGGATTCGGCAGTACCCTGTAGCCTGTAAGCCGTCCAGCAGCTGATAGCCCGTATTCTGCACCGGTGTATAGGATCTCTTCAGATCCTCCGCAATACAGAGCTGGTAGTTATTCAAATGGCTGATCTCCGAATCGTCCACATCAATCATTACGCCGCCCAGCGCATCAATGGAATCCGTCAGGCCCGCAAAACCCACTGTGACGAAGTCTGTGATATTCATATCCAGATTCATATTCAGCATGTTGATGGCCTGCTCGGGGCCGCCCTTCGCATAGGCCGCATTACATTTATTGTAAGAATCGTTGCTCAGATTCAGGTAGGTGTCACGGTACACGGAAACCAGTTTACACTCTCCCGTATCCTGATTGATGGAGGCGATCATGATCGTATCGCTTCGCGTATTCTTCGTCAGTGCGCCTGTCGTAGAATCCACACCGAACAGCGCGATGTTCCGATACCCCTTCATCGTCGTCTCCTGCGCTTCCTGCACAGTCTCGTTGATAATGATATCTTTTTCCTTGATCACCATCTTGCCGCTTCCCGTGCCGGCGAGAACGCCGTAGAGCACTACCACCGCCACAAGCAGGATCATAATTTCCGCTACAAAGAGAATAATGCGCCTGCGCTGTTTTCTTGCCTGCGCCTTCTTGCTCGATTTCTTCTTCCCGGAACTCCTTTTCCCGGAAGAGCTGCCGCTCCTTCCGGAAGATTTTTTCCTGGGCCTTACCTCGTCCTCATCGTACTCATCTGCATATCTTTTAGCCATACTCTGTACTCCCTGATTTTAAAACTCTGTCTTACCTTTTGTCCATTTTTGTCTGATAAAGCAACCTTTTGTGGCCGCTCTTATACGATTATACTACATCTTGATAT
>CAMQTN010000171.1 GCA_947037115.1 uncultured Lachnospiraceae bacterium | reverse complement strand
CTGACAGGTGGATCTCAAATGAATATCGATAGCTCTCTCAGAGCGAAATATTCATTTATCAAGGAGGATGATAGTATGTCCATGAATGTGAATGGAAGCACAAAGCAGGAGGGAACCGAATGGTTCCAGAACATGAAGATACAAAAGCCCGATGGGAAAGCGGCGGAGGCACGGCTACCAAAGACTGACAGGGCGGTGAACGTCACAATCTCAAAGGAAGGAATCGAAAGCCTGAAAAACGGCGGCAAGGCGGTGGGGCAGAAGGAGTCCATAATGCAGGCGTCAAAGTCCATAGGGGCAAATTACGGATACCGTCTGGCAGAGGAAGCCGGGAAGCTGAAAGGGCAGAGGAAAAGCGGAGCCGCATACAGTCTTCCGGACAGGGCGGCGGATTATGTGAGGGCTTATGGCAATCTTTACGATGAGATCGTGCAGGGCTATAAGGACGGTACGATAGAGCGTTATGTGGAGGATACAACTTCCGAGACTGGCTTCCGCAAGATGACGATGGAAGAAGAACTGGCTGATCTGGATAAGGCGTTCCAGAGTGTGGCTGACAAGGCGGAGGTGGATGCAAGGGCATCGAGGATTCTGGACGGGTATAAGGAAAGGCTGTCCAAACTGAAAAGCGGGCAGAAGTTATCCGCCGATGCGGATAAGGCGGAGGCTGTGCAGGAGAATGTGAGCCAGAAGCTGGTGACACTGGCACAGGCTTGGAAGGATGCCTATAAGGTTTCCGGCTCCAAAGAGAACGGCATGGAGAAAGTCTTATCCATGCTGAACGGTATGTTTGACATTAAAAACGAAGCGTAGGGGAGGTATGAGTTATGTCAAAGATTACAGACTATAGCTTTTTATTTCAGAGTATGTTTGGAACAAAGAAGACAAATCCGATTGGCAGTTTTCGGTTATCACAGTTAAACAGCGGTTCCGTGCAGGCACAGTTAAGGGCAGCGGGGATTGATACAAACAGCAAGCAGTATAAAGCCGCTGTCAAGATGATGACGCAAAATAGTAACGGTGCAATGTATGCGAATATTCAGGGCATAAAAAATCTGATGAAGAGTTATGACAAGGACGGGGATTACATTGACCCGACTACAGGGCTGGCTGGTCTTCTGGTGACAGAAGAAAATGCAAGCAGCCGGAAACGTATCATCTCCATTCCTGAGAGCAGCAAGGATGAGATGTTTGAACAGACAAAGAAAGAATTTCTGCGTGAAAACGGTGTCCTAAATGGTGACACAACAAAGCGGTCAGACGTATACACGAATATGTATCGCAAAGTGCAGAAAAATGACCGATTGGCGGCGGGATATACTATGGAGCAGTATGAGCGGGCATATCGACGGGCGTTTTTGGATGCCGTAAGGAAAACTGATCCAAAGTGGGAGATTGGAAAGCCGGTTCCGTCCGGGGCATTAGATGGCATCACAAGGGAATCTGTGGAAGCTAATTTGAGGAAATCAGGTCAGGCATCATTGGATATACAGATATAATCCTTACACCCTATTCTGCAGAGGCGCATAAAACTTTGCCTCTGCGGACTGCGGGGGTGCAAGGGTGGCTCTGTTTTCAGCGAAGGGAGGTGTTTATCATGAAGTTAGGCAGAGGAGGTTAGGTGGTATGGTTGCATGAAGGAACAAACTGCTCGGACTTATAATTGAGGGAGCAGGAGCGGTTCTGACCGACAGATGAGCCGTAATACTAAAAATAATTGACGAATTGGAGGATTTGAAAAATGAATGTAAATGGAATAGGGGCAGCAGGATATCCGGCATGGCAGGGAGCAAGAAAGGCACAGCAGAATACGGCAGGAAAAAGTTTTGCCGAGTCGGTGAACAATATGGCGAGTACGCCTAAAGTCTATAATATTTTTACAGATGAAGATATGATATGGACGGGAGGGAACGGCACGGGGCTGTCCTATTATCTCAAGTACGCGGAAAATTCAACAGAGGATGATCCGATAGTGATTGCCAAAGGAGTTGATGAGAATGGGGATGAATTTGAAAAGACCATACATATCAACGAGGTAAACCCGAAGTCAGCGACTGTTGTGGAAATGAGGGCTTTGGAAGCACATACGGGCGTAAAAAAGTTAGGAGGCTTTACATCTCTTCCGCTGGAAGCCGGGAACATGGGATTAAATGACCGGCGGGATTTCATGGATATGTTCGAGAATGTCATAAGTGACATGAAGCTGCTGAGCCAGAAAAGGGCTGTGGCATATTACCAGTATAGTATGCAGGCATATTGGGATTTCATGAATAAGAAATAGAACCAATCGCAGCATATCCCCGATAAGCCACAGAGGACAAGAGGGGCAGGCTTTATCAAATAATTAGGAAATTGCAAATATAGACAAAACCGGGAAATTGGGATTGTATGGAGAAATAGAATGGTTGATGTATATGTGGCGGCTGCGTTCAGCAAAGACGATAAAGGTGGGAATAAGGCAGGAGTGGTTTTGGGTAGATCAGAGTTGACTTCTGTTCAAAAAGTAGCAATAGCAAAAGAAATGGGATATTCTGAAACTGCTTTTGTGTTGGATTCTGATAAGGCTGATTTTAAGCTGCAATATTTTACACCAACAGAAGAAGTCCCACTGTGTGGCCATGCCACAATAGCAGCATTTTCTACCCTTAAACTGCTGAATATGTTAGATAAACCAGATTGTACCATAGAGACAGAAGCCGGGATTCTCAATATCCATATAAAAGATGATGGTTTGATATTGATGGAGCAGAACCGTCCGACATACCTTGAAGTTTTGGATTCAGATATTTTTACGGGGTGTATAGAAAGGAACTTTATAGACCATAGATTTCCGATACAGATAGTTTCTACGGGGTTAAATGACGTTATGCTTCCTGTTGATTCGGCAGAGCATTTAGAGCAGTTATCTCCTGATTTTGAAATGATAGCAAATATGTCCAAAGCGAAGGCGGTAGTTGGAGTCCATGCTTTTACCATGATTAAGGAATCAGATGTAACAGCTATATGCAGGAATTTTGCTCCATTGTATGGGATTGATGAAGAATCAGCAACTGGCACAGCAAGCTGTGCGTTGGCGTGTTATCTTTTCAAATACCATAAGCAGCAGCCACAATATATTTTTGAGCAGGGGCATAATATGGGGGAAATCTCACGAATTATTGTAAATCTTTCATATTATGGGAGTGTAATTGATTCTGTTTTTGTTGGCGGATATGGGTATTTGCTAGGGAAAAAGTCTGTGCAAGTGTAAAGGATTTTAGCGGACGGCATATCCTCAATAACCCACAGAGGACGGACAGGGCAGGCATCCCCGGCTTTCCGGTAGATAGGGGAATCGGGGAGCAGGGATGTGGTAGACTTAAAGGAATGACAGGATGAAAAAATTTTTATTACTTACCTTATTCATTTTTCTTCTTGGAAATACAGCAGCTTGTGGAAAGCAAGAGGGCGAGCCCATTTCGCCTCCATTTGATTCTGGGGTGGTTACCGAGAACGCCGACAACAGGGAAAGTGTGCGGGAACTGATAGATAATACAGCCCAATTTAGCAATTCATTTACTGTAGAAGGAAAGACTGTTATACAAAATATGGCGGTGGCTGTAGATTTTGGAGCGATATATCCCAATCTGGAATCAGTATATAACAGGGCGGCGAATGTTGTAGTGGGAGAGGTTATGGATGTCCGGTATACAGATGATGAGGCGGCACCCAGGACAATATATACATTCGCTGTTTCTGAAACATTAAAAGGGGATATAGTGGAAAACAGCCTTATAAGCATTAGTGAATCAAATGGCTATGTAAGGATGGCTACGGTTGTTGAAGTATATGGCGTGATTCCGTATGAGGGCATTACTGATGATGAAATAGAAAACGGAGTAGTGCTACAATCGTTAGGAGGTGCCCCGCTTCCGAAGGCAGGAGACCAATGCGTGGTCTTTTTGGGGGAACAGAAACAGGAGGGCAGGATTGCGGGAGCATATGCGGTTATCGGTAACTTTATGGGAAAATATGTTTTAGACCAGGAGACCAATCTGTATTCGAGGTTCTGCCCAAGTGAAAAACCGGATTTATATACTGTTTATGACCCTGTAACAAAGGCTGCCATACAGGAAGAACCAATGTCTCTATCTGCGATAAGGGAAGAAATTTTAAGTTACCAATAAGCCACAGAGGGCGGACAGGGCAGGCATCTCTAGTGTTCCGGCAGATCGGGGAATCGGGGAGCAGGGAGAGGAGGTGTTGACAGGGGGAGTTAGGCTATAGGAAACAATGGACTGCTCGGACTTACATCAAGAGAGCAGAGATGGCTCTGA
>CAMQTN010000170.1 GCA_947037115.1 uncultured Lachnospiraceae bacterium | reverse complement strand
CGTGTGCTTAAGGTAATGGATACCCTCTACTTCTCATTTTCAATCTTTTTCCTCCTTCCGTAACCATAGTATAGTAAACTAACAACGGCTTTTCCTGATATTCTATGCTTTGCTTTGTTAAGTTTCAATTATCCCTGCTCACTTAAATTTTAAATCATGCAGCCTGTTATCGCTGATAAACTTCTTCTTTCTTGGGTCGCCCTCTGCACGGTAAATGGCTAAACTTTCCAAGTCAAATATGGAACTCCAAACTGTCTCAAAGTCTGGCTCATTGTCATATTGGCACATAAATCCATAATCGCCTTTCAAGAGCTGCTCAGTAGTCT
Source organism: uncultured Lachnospiraceae bacterium (assembly GCA_947037115.1). Taxonomy (GTDB): domain Bacteria; phylum Bacillota; class Clostridia; order Lachnospirales; family Lachnospiraceae; genus UBA3282. The sequence continues at coordinate 4,126 of CAMQTN010000170.1, read as the reverse complement.
CAATATAATCGTCTCTTATCTTCCCCAAAGAAAAGCTGTCTATGACAACCTTATACCGCTTGCGGGAATCATAATCATTCCCATTTGCATCGTCATAGTGCTTCATTTCATCAGAGATAAAACTATTGACAGTACAAACAATCCTGTTTCTATGAAAGATTTCCGCTTCACGGACTTTTTTGAGAGTCGGCGTACATTCGATTACTACCATATTGCCGCTTTTATCCGCAAGTAAAATGTTGCAGTTAGAAGCAATCGGCAGATTCATAAGTAACGAAACCGCCTGCTCTGTATCATTTGCTTTTTCAAGCAAATACCGTACAATAAAACATGAGTTAAACCCCGCCTTTATCTTTTTAAGTTCAGTCATTACAAACGTCATTGCCACGGCAAGCCCGTGTTCGTTCAATCCCTCTTCCCCGTTGATGAAAGAGGATGTAGTGATATTAAATCTGTTTCCATTCCTCGGTGCGTAAATTTCACTTTTACATCCATCACGCAGATAGGGCGGCAAATCATTATTTCTGCCATATACCAATCTGCCATTTTGGGAATATGCAAAAGCCGTACAGCCCCGAATCTCAATAGGGAAGTTATCTTCCAGATTATACATACAGCAGCCCATACACAGCATCCATGAAACAAAATGTAGATAATCCGCTCTTATGGTGTCGCTTACCCCTCTTATTTCCTCGCACACTTCTGGAAAAAACTTTCTTAATATTTCCTCACTTTGTTTTCCATGTTCCAGTTGAAAATCATCTAACTGAAGCGGAAAAGAGATTTGGCATTTGTTAAAAATTTTTCCACGCTTCACACCCATTTCATAATGGTTGCCTTTTAGTCTTAAATGATACATTTCCTATCTGTCCTCCTCTTTGATTGCAATCCATACTTTAGAATGTCCATGTGCCGGCTGGCTGTCACAAATCGGATACACTTCAATATCTGGCAGTTCAGCATATTTATATCCAGAGAACGGCAGCCATTCCATATAAAACCGTCTGAATACACTTTGGACATCTTCTTTAAAACGTCCATCATTCTCAAATATAACCCAAGTTGCCGCAGGAATTTCATACTCGTACATATCCGCAGGGGCAGAAGTATTGGTAGCAACGCCGATATAATAATAGATTTCTTTTGGACTTTCATATACACTGATTCCTAAAATCCCATTTGGCTCTTGATTAGATAATTTGCATATTTCCGAAAATTGGTTTCCTTGCAATGTGGTTTTCCAAAAATCGGGAACTATCCTTAAATTTTTTTCCATATCACAGGTCAAAGGAATGCGGATTCCCACAATATGCAGGGGCTGTTTTTCCGCAATGTGATACACCATAGCACTTCCTCCTGTTATTTCGATTCTAAACTGAATTGACGGATATGCTTGCAGGATACACCCCATAGCTTTTGCGGCTGTTGGCGTAATTCCATGAACATTCTGAAAAGCCCGATTAAAAGAAGTCGGAGAGGAATAGCCATACTTCAAAGCAATATCTATTACTTTCTCGTCTGTCCGCTGCAATTCAAATGCTGCCTGTGTCATTTTTCGGCGGCGTATGTATTCTGCCAATGACACGCCCGAAACATAAGAAAAAATACGCTGAAAATAATATGGAGAACAACACGCAATGCGGGCGGCTTCGTCATATGATATTTCCTTGTCCAGATTATCTTCTATGTAATCAATGGCGGCTCCAAGCTTTTTCAACCATTCCATCTTCTTACCTCCTCACAAACAAGAATATCTTAATCTGCTTTATATTTCCTCTCTTTTTCTGCTATCTTTTGTAAACTTGCATATAGTGTATCTGAATAAAAAATTCATTTCAATAACTTCCCGAAAAGAAAAACGACAGAGATTTCACCCTCTGCCGCCATGTTGCCTATGCGTATATGATTTCCTCATTCACAATCTCCCTCGCACAAGCCCTTATGTTATTCATTCTTACTGTCCATTCTAAGGCGTTTTCTTCCTTTAGGCGTTCCGTTATGCCTTGTGTCTGTTGCATGCCCTCTATGAGCCGATAGAAGCGTTCCTGTGCCTGTCTGTCAATGTCGGCAAGCTTTTTCGTTTCACCAATTTTCGTAACATCCGATGCCGTTGTAATTCTGACTGCTTCCACTGGTGAAACCGACATCGCGATCTGCACAGGTCTGCGTATAGAAAGGTGGACAGTGACTGCCATAACAAAAGCGGTGAGAACCGCAAATCTGACCGTGTTCGGCCAGTACCAGCCGCCGGGCAGGATCAGATATCCGATGATACAACCGCCGGCAATCCCCAGAGGAATAGAAAATAGTGACATCTTCCTGCTTTCCTTCTGTACCAGACGCTTCATCTGTCTCTGTGTGATACCAACCGCCCGCAGACTGTAAATGTCGATGGCACATTCTGCCCCAGATCAAAGGATTCGGTCTGTCCAAGCACCGGTTCTATCCCCTTCTTTTCCAGATAAGAAGCCGGAATGGCGATCTCCGGTTCCGCAATGGACACTGCCGCCTGAAAACGTCCCCGGTAAAATTGATTGGTCTGATAAGTTCCAATTTCCGTTACCATTGCTTTCCTGTCGATTTGTTCTTAGCTAAAACAATAAACTGATATCCCCATAAATACAGATACGAAGTACTCCAATAAAAATCAAATGGATTGGATAATATAGATAGAAAAACCATTTCATCCATTTTGCTTTCCCTTTTTCGCCATTGTATAGCTTTAACACAGGATAGACCAGCAAAACACCAATCTGCACCAAAGCATAAACCTTACTCACAAAAAGGAACGATACCACTGCATATAATGCAACATACGGAAGCATGACTTTCATCTGTGCATTTAAGCTTCCCTTTTTCTTATACATTCCCAATATTGCCAATACTGCTATGCAGCTCCAATCTGCGGGGAAAGCGCTCCAAATCAATACAAAGATAATTGTATTCTTTATCCAATTTTTCATTGGCAAATCATTATCCTGCATCCACATGACTAAAACTGCAACAAAGAGCGGATACATGACACTTGTCTGATTAAAAATCCCTGTGCTAAATGGAATTGGGTTTATTCCAAATGCAAAACAATATGCAAAATGCGAAATTATAGCAAAAACTCCCATTCGCAGCATATACTTTTTTACATTATGAGTGTAATGATATCCCTCACACACGAAAAACCACATAATCGGAGCTGTCAAACGCCCGACAATATGTAATCCAACCGCTCCCGGTTCCGCCGGAAAACCGGGATAAATCAAGTCGCATACATGGTCTATCGTCATAGCAATAATCGCAATCATTTTTAAATGGTTTGCATTCAACCGTAGTTGCAGTTTCATATTGTCCATCCCGCCAGTCTCTCAAATTATTCCTACAAATGCCGATTTGTTAAATTGTTCAGTGTCATTATCTTACCACAAACGCATACACAATTCCATTAAATTTTGCTTAATCTCCTTTTGCCTAACTTTGGGCAAAAAATATGCGCCATGTTAATCTTCACATGGTGCATACTCCCACAACAATTTACGCACAACAAAATCATTTACTACGCAAAATACCTCTGTTGATTGCGCCGTACAATTCTGTTCCACTTTGTTCCTTATTCCCTGTCAGCAGCTTTTCCAACTTTTCCAGAAAAGATACATAAAACTGCCTTTCCTTTACAAGTGCCTGTTGTTCTTCAATACTTATAACCCGATTAGGTTCCAGAGGATGGTCAAAATCATATAAAGCTTTTTGAGTAGCCCGCATTGCAGACTCCACGGAATCACCCAAAATGTCCGTACTATTCGACAACCCGTAATAATGGGCTATAATTTGCTGTATGTGCATATCTGTTATATGACTCCGCCCATTCTTAGTTTCACCCAATCCGTTTACTCCAACTTCTTTCACGGTCTCCATCCAAGCGTCTTTTACAGATTGTGGAGCATTCGGTCCGGCACTCTGTAGCACACGTTCCTCAAAATCCGTTGCCGCTTCATCCCGAAGCCGCTCTTCATTCTTTTCAGCTACATATTGTGCAAATGTAGGAGTCCCGTTACTTTTCTGCTTATTTTCGTATGATATGATATTCTGCTGATAGTTAGAATTAACCTGCATTTACACTACCCCCTTCTCACAC
>CAMQTN010000169.1 GCA_947037115.1 uncultured Lachnospiraceae bacterium | reverse complement strand
CTGTCCGTCCATCCGATGAAGTAATACATCAGCACAATCTGTAACTGTCTGTCCGGCAGTTCCCTTAATGCCTGTGCCAAGTCACCATCCACTATACCAATTTCATAACCCATGACATAAAAATAATCAGCGTGGTATGTATCAAAGATTTTATCAATTGTTTCCAACTGCTTATCGGAAAACATCTCCATGTGCGATTCCCGTTCCGCCATACGTTTCCGTTCGTTGTAATAGTTAATTTTTTCGTATCTCAATGCCATGCGGCAGTATGTCACAAACTGGCGCACCACCCTGTCTTTTTTATCTTTGTTTATCAATGTCCTGTCCTCTATTTCTGAAAAATTGATTTATCTGAAACGAAGTCAGGACTGGCGGGGAACGGCAGTGCATTGTTGCTTTAAAAAACAGAAAAGCGTTCATTGGGTTTCTTCCAACAAACGCTTTCCCGCCTTTACAATATGATTTACATGATAACTACATGACGCTTTATCTTCAATTTTTATGCAGAAAATCTAAAATCACTCATTCTCCCATTCGTATGTTTTTAACCGTCCGACTCTCTATCGTCAGGTTTTCATAAACTCGAATCCCGCCTTTTCCAGTCGGTGCCTGAGCTAAAAGTCCTACCTTTATGGTTTTTTCGGCAGGCAGGTTGAAAAACCTCATCATATAGAACCTTTCTCCATCCGTTGAATAGTGAAAGGCAAACGATTGCCCTACCCGACACGCCTGTAACCAAACAAAGTCATTTTCAATATTACAACCATTGGCATCATCAGATTCCTCTTTTGTAACTACACTGACAACAGCATGTGTATTGAAATCTGTAAGTTCAAAACAGGCTTTCGCCCAATTCTTTCTATCCTGCATGACCATGATTGAGGAAGAATCATAAGTATCTTTGAAGTCAAGCGACACTTTTACCCGCATCACAAAGTCCCCGTTAATTTCCGTATAATAAAAGGGTGCATTGCTTAACGATTCCGGAGTAATGCCTTCTTCTCCAACTGCACCATTATTGCAAAAAAAGTCACTCTCTTTTGGAGCGGTTATCTCCCACCTATCCCCTGTTTTATTAATTGCACTTTCATTAAGCCATTTAAATTCCATCGCAAATCGCCCCCTTTTCTACATAAAAATCTAATACATTCCATTAGTCACGCCAATCCGCATCTGATTCCCACCGGCATTCTGTAATCTGCATATCAGAAAATGTTGCCTTGTATGAACCATCTGTCGGGCTGCATGCATATATTCCATATGTAATTTTTTCTGCCCCCTCCCACATATGGAAAATGCGCATCTGCCTGAAATTTATGCCGTCCTCACTACATTCAATGCAGTAGTCGCTGTTCCTGCGCGAAAAGCGATACCACATACTTTTAATATCAGAGGATATGTCTGTTGTTGCCCAGTCAGAATATCCATGATTCGTGACAACACTTCCCAACCGCTGTATCTTTTCATCTTCATATTCGATAGATGCCTTAAACCAGTTATCACTATTTAAATACATAACCACACCGCACTGGTCAAAACGGCAGGCACTCTCAAATTCTGTTTTAACAATAAAGGAAAAAAACTTATCAGTTGTTTCAATCTGGAACACTGGAGCATTATCATTTTGAAAGCCATAATAAGTGCGCGCCCATAAATCAGTCCCCCTTTCCGTAGTAATCACTACTTTGCCCTCACTAATCTGTACCTCCTTCGGTTGACGTGTCCATTTTGGACTGTTTTTCAAAAAATCCATCTTTTTTTCCTCTCTTTCTCTTTATATTTTTGATAGGCAACTATTTGATACCTATTTTTTCACTACATATCCTTCTTCTATAAATATTTTTCCCTGCATATTATGAGAATTCTCCTTTTGTTTTTCTACAAAGAATAATTCCCATGAGCAGCAGCACTGGAAAAATAATACCTGCCAAAATTCCCATCTTTAGGTTATCCCCCAGTGTCCCTGATACCATTCCAACCAATGTAGGGCCTCCCGAACAGCCTATATCTCCACCTAAAGCCAATAACGCAAACATGGCTGTTCCACCTTTGGGCAAAGCTGCTGATGCCTTGCTGAAAGTTCCCGGCCACATGATTCCAACTGACAGCCCACAGACAGCACAGGCAATCAGGTTAAACAGCGGAATGGGAAAAAGAGAAATTCCCAAATAAGACAAAACACACAAAAAACTACTATAAACCATAAAGCGCTCCAAATGAATACGATCGCCATACTTACCATAAAATAATCTTGACATCCCCATTAAAACTGCAAACGCCATCGGTCCCGCTAAATCACCCGCTGCCTTGGAAATCCCAAGTCCTTTTTCTGCAAAAGCTGACGCCCATTGGCTTACTGCCTGCTCGCTTGCCCCTGCGCATACCATCATAATCAGCAAGATCCAAAATACTTTTATCCGAAACAAATCCTTTAATTCAAGCCCTGACTCTCCGTCCTCAATCAACGGTGCAATTGGAATCTTGGCAAATGCAAAAGCATTTCCAATTGGGATAACTGCCCAAATAACAGCTAAAATTTTCCAATTTTCTATACCAGCCACATAAAAAAATAATGTTGAAATGAGTACGACTCCGGCATGTCCCCAACAATAAAAAGAATGGAGCATACTCATTGCCTTCTCCTTATTGTCAGAAGGGCACGCCTCAACAACCGGACTGACTAGAACTTCCAAAAGTCCACCACCAATTGCATAAATCATTACAGCAATCAAAATTCCGATAAAGGGTACTGGTAAAATCTCCGGCAAGACCGTAAGAAGAATTAAACCTGCCGCTGATAGAACATGAGCTATAATCATTGATGCACGATACCCTATTTTATCTATAAATCCGACTGAAAGAAGATCAACCAACAGTTGTATTCCAAAATTAAAAGTCACCAGCAACGTAATCTGAGAAAGCGGAATATGATAGCTTTTCTGAAAAAACAAAAACAGCAGTGGTGTAAAATTGTTGACTACAGCCTGTACAATATATCCCACAAAGCAGGCTGTAATTGTTTTATTATATTGGTTTTCCATTTTATTCCCTCCTAACGAATGAGATTATATCGCATATTTTATATCCAGTCATTGCACAAAATCACATATTTATGGTATAATATAACAAATTCTATTTTGTTTTAATGAGGAGATACGCTATGGGCATTTTTAAGATAACTACAGATGAAACACTGCGAGAAACCATCCAGCATGGCAACAATAGTTATCCTTTTGCATACTATCCCGAAAATATTTGGCAATTTGACTTCCACCGCATTGACTGGCACTGGCATCATGAACTGGAATTCCTGTTTGTTGCCGAAGGCACTGCACTCTGCCTTGTAGGAACAAGCAAAATAGAACTGCATAAAGGTTACGGAATATTTGTCAACAGCGGTATACTGCACCGTTTTGAAGCACAATACAGTACATATACCCCAAATATTGTTTTTTCACCAACCCTGTTAGCGCCTGAAAAAAGTCTTATTTACGAAAAGTATATCCTCCCTGTTATAAACTCGTCTGTTCCATATCAGATTTTTAGTCCATACGCAACATGGGAAAGCAATGCTCTGCAACTTTTGTCACAAATTTTTACCCTTCAGGAGACAGAGCAGGATAATGAATTATGTACAGTACAACTTCTATTTCAGCTTTGGAACATATTGTTAAAAAATATAGACTTGGATTCCGGTTCTAGCGATAATCATCGTTTAAATCACAAGCAGGCAAGGTTACAAGCTATGATGCAGTATATTCATGATCACTACATGGAAGAAATTACTCTTGAAATGATTGCAGCATCTGCATCTATCAGCAAAAGTGGGGCTTTAAACATTTTTCAGTCGGGTATCCATATTTCTCCGGTAGCGTATCTCATCCAATACAGACTAGCGCAGGCTGCCGAACAGCTCTATGCCACTCAAAAATCTGTTTCTTCCATTGCAGAAGAAACGGGATTTTCAAGTTCTGGCTATTTTTGCCGTAAGTTTAGACAGCATTATCATATGAGTCCAAATGAATACAGGCAGAAGAAAAGTGATTGGTTTTCTTAATTTCCAATTATTTTCGTAATCTTATGCCTTGTTTTGTAACTCCCGCAAATGCCTAAGCTGTGCTTCACTCAATGTTCTTGGTTTCCCTATCTTTACAAGATTCTTTGGGAGAACATATGTCTTGCTAATTTCTGTCCACGATTTTAACCGGATTATCTCCGGAAATTCATTGCACAGCTTATCCATTTTCCGCACCCACGCCGGATTAGCTGTGTAAACTGTTGCTTCCTTCTCATCTGCATTGAAGTTGATTACAACTTCTTGTTCATATCTTGATAATTTCATTCCATACCCCTTTCTCCGGTGCTGAACCGGTTCCGAATTTATTCGCCAGCACCTTGACAGTGCCAAATTTTTCTGCCCCAAATTGGGCGGTTTTATAAATCTGCTGTTCTCCCCTTGCTGTTTCCTGACAGGCA
>CAMQTN010000168.1 GCA_947037115.1 uncultured Lachnospiraceae bacterium | reverse complement strand
GGCTGGAACAGTTACGACTATTATGACACGACTGTCAACGAAGAGCAGGTAAAAGCCAACGCGGACTATATGGCGGCGCACATGAAGGATGCAGGCTGGGAGTACATCGTGGTGGATATCGAGTGGTATGCAAAGGACGCCGGCACGATGCGGGACAGATATCAGTATATCCCGTTCGGCGACGAGGAGATCGACGAGTACGGCAGGCTGCTTCCGGCACTGAACAGGTTTCCATCCGCGGCAGGCGGAAAAGGCTTTGCGCCGCTGGCGGAGTACATACACAATCTCGGATTGAAATTCGGTATCCATATCATGCGCGGGATCCCGAGGAAAGCAGCGCATGAGCATATGCCGGTACTCGGAACGGATATCACTGCGAATGAAATCGCGGATCCGTCCTCGATCTGCGTGTGGAATCCCGATATGTACGGAGTCCGCAGGAACGCAAAAGGAGCGCAGGAGTACTATGACTCGATCATCAGCCTTTACGCGGAGTGGGGTGTTGATTACATCAAATGTGACGATATCTGCAATACCAACGCATACCCGCACAATCCCTACTCGGCAGCGCATGAGGTGGAAATGCTGCAGCGTGCCATCCAGAAGTCCGGAAGGGATATCGTGCTGTCGCTCTCCCCGGGACCGGCGCTGATCGAGAAGGCATGGCACTATGAGAAATATGCCAACATGTGGCGCATCACCGATGATTTCTGGGACAACTGGGACTTGCTGCGCAACATGTTTGACAGGTGTGAGCTGTGGCAGAACCACGTTGCGGAAGGTTCCTATCCGGACTGCGACATGCTTCCGCTCGGAAAGATCGGAAAGGGGTTTGGCAAAGAGGAGTGGAACACGAACTTCACGAAAGACGAGCAGATCACGATGATGACACTGTGGTGTGTCTTTGGCTCGCCGCTCATGATCGGTGCAGAGCTGACACTGTTGGATGATTGGACGCTGGATCTGCTGACCAGAAAGGATATCCTCAGACTCGTTTCCAATGATTATGTCGGGCAGCAGTTTGAGAAAGATGAGGATCATGCAGTGTGGAGCTGCAGGAACCGCGCGACAGGCGAAAAATTTATCGCACTTTTCAATTTTGGCGACGCGGAGCAGGAGATCGAGTGTGACCTGAAAGAAGTGGAGCAGTTTGCAGATGCGGCTGTCGATGCGCGCTGTGCGAAGGAACTCTGGAGCCGGCAGGAAACAGCGATACATGAAAATGTGCTCAAAGACACCGTACCGCCGCACGGGGCGAAATTATTTGAGCTGCACTGATCCGCTGTTATTGCGGCGCATGTATTGCATAATATGTTCCGACAAGCGCACTTTCCCGCAATGGCTGTGGTCATTGCTTGCAGATATGCGGGAATAAAGTATTGTCAAAAGATGAGGGGTAGGAAAAATGATCAGTAAAAATATAATCTTGAAAAATCAAAAACAGGTTATGGAATTTGTGGATACTGTTGTACAGTATCCGTATGCTGTGGAGGTCTCCCTGGGCAGGGAGACCATGGATGCAAAGTCCGTTCTCGGAATGCTGGCGCTTGGCTTCAACCGCGTCATGAGCATGAATATCCAGGCGGACAATGCAGATGATCTGCTGGATGCAGTCAGCCAGTTCCTCTGCACGCAGTTCGGGCAGGCGGTATAAAGCATTTTACTGCTGCAATTTCGATACCGCGATCAATTCTTCGCCGTCCATTTCTCCGGTCTCGTGGAATCCAAAGGAATAGTATAGATTATTCTTGCCGATTCACTGGGAAAGAAACCCGATAATCCGACAGAGGTCGGTTTTCACTGTTATTTACGCAATGTTGCACTAGGAACTGCATTAGTTCGCAGTTCTTAGTGCTTTAAGGTAATAATGGTATGAAAAGTGAGCATATCATCATTATAATACATCTGCAAATTGCCATGATATTTGCTGACTGCTTTACGAATGCTTTTTAATCCAAATCCATGACCATTTTTATTTACGGTCAGCTGCCTGCCCTTACAGAGAAAAGGATTTTTTCGGCAGGAATTGATAACCGTTATCGCATTATCCAGCAAATTGCAAAACAGAGAGGTAAAGTCATTGTCTGCAATAAAATCCGTTGTCCCACTTCGTATGTCGGCATGAAAAGATATATGGCTGTCAGTGCATCGCTGCATATAGCGGCATAGGATGGAATTCAGCATTTCATGGTCACATAGTCTGGAAAACTCTTTCAGGTCTGGAGAAAGTACCAATTGCCGGATATAGGCGCTTATGTTGGCATACTCTTCTACAAGAAAACTGAAAAATAACAGAGTGTATTTATCATTTGCTTTACCTCGTACTTCCCAAATAAAGGAGACAGGCTTCCACATTGTCACCTTCATCTGCCAGCAGGGATTCCCCGACAGAAAAGCAGACCAGTTTGGGGCATTTCACGCTTATGTCAACGTATTCATGTCCCCGACAGACAGCGTACTGCGGATTGCTCCCGGTATTATGCGGATTTATGGCCTCGCGTATCTGCTTTTGCCGCTGAACATTTTCGCAACCTATTATTTCCAGTCCGTGATGCAGCCGAAAACAGCATTGATCATTTCTATGGCGCGGGGCATGGTTCTCTGCGGTGTATTAGTGTTTGTGCTTCCGGCGCTGTTTGGCGCAAAACTTCTATGGTGGGTTATGCCGGTTACAGAGTTCGCAGTCGCAATCTATACGATCTTGTGTATGGTAAAAAGTAACAGAAGCCTTAAGGAACTGTTTCTGGCAGCGGGGGCAAAATTTTAAGGGCGGTTTTCCATTTGCCGTCCTTGAGGGCAAACTATACGGAATAATTGTCAAAGATTTGGGATATTGTGAAAAAGAGAATGTAGACAAACGAACAGTGTTCACTTAAAATGGAATTATTATGAACACTGTTCGTTTGGAGGGGGAAATGGCAAAAAAAGGACTTACAAAGGAAATTATCGTTAACGCAGCATTAGAGCAAATTGAGAAAAATGGACTGTCCGCCTTTTCCCTGCGCAATCTGGCGGCATCCTTGGGGGTACAGGTCTCATCATTGTATAATCATATTGAAGGCCAGAGTGATTTGCTGGCTGAGGTTGGCATTTGTGCTGTCAATATGCTGACTGGGATGGAAGAGGCAGCAATTGCAGATAAGCTGCGGGACGAAGCACTGTTTTCACTTGCGAATGCATATCGCCGGTTTGCCGGAGAGCATACAGAGCTTTACCGTATTATCATGGGCGTACATATGTTTGACATTCCGCTGTTGGAATCGGAGGCAGAAAAGATCGTAAAGCCAATCCTGCGTGTTATTTCCGATTATGGAATAGAAGGAAAACGGCAGATTCATTATCAGCGCCTGTTAAGGAGTGTCATGCACGGATTCTTTGAACATGAGAATAGTGGTGGTTTTTCCGTTTCTGACATTGATAAGGATGCCAGTTACCGATTTTCCATTGAATGTATTGCTATTCGGATGAGATCGGAGGAGGAAGTTATCCATGAAAACAGATAATACGGAGCTTTTTGAGCATATGCCGGTTTCAAAGGCAGTTATAACGCTGATTATCCCCACGGTTATCAGCCAAATCATAACAGTCATTTATAATATGGCAGATACTTTTTTCATCGGTCAGATGAACGATCCGAATCAGGTGGCGGCTGCGACGCTGGCAATGCCGCCTTTTGTCATGCTTACGGGAATTGCAAATTTGTTTGGAATAGGGGGGCCAGCCTGATTTCGCGGAGTCTTGGAACCGGAGACAGGGAAAAAGCCAAAAAATGTGCTGCTTTCAGCATATGGAGCGCCGCTGCTGTTTCCTTTTTGTATGGCATTATCATGTATCTGATACGTCCGGTTATCTTCCCGCTGCTTGGCACGGACGCGAATACATATGGTCATTGTTCCAACTATGTACTATGGACGATTACGATTGGCGGGATCCCCACTGTGCTGAATGCGTGTCTGGCACACCTTGTCCGGGCAGAAGGGTATTCAAAAGAAGCCAGTTTTGGTGTGGCGTTAGGCGGGATTTTGAATATTATTTTTGATCCGGTTTTGATCTACCCGCTAAAACTTGGTGTGACAGGAGCTGCCATTGCTACGATGCTTTCCAATGTGATTGCCATGACGTATTTTATGTTTCTTTTGCAGAAAAACACAGAACGGACGGTCATCAAATTTTCTTTGCGGGATTATTCCCTGCAGCAGGGGATTCCAAAGGAAATACTGTTCGTTGGCTTTCCGAGTTTTGTAATGATGCTCATGGGGGTTTTTTCAAATACGGTGCTTAACAGGATCGTGGTTTCATACTCCAATCAGGCGATAGCAGGTATGGGGATTGCGAAAAAGATTGACATGCTTGCATTTGCCATTGCAAACGGAATGACACAGGGGGTACTTCCGCTGATTGGCTATACTTATGCCGCAAACAAATGGAAGCGTATGCGTGCTGTGATTAAAACGGCATTTATATACAGTGTGGCTGTTGCTCTTGCAGGGGCAGTATTGCTGTT
>CAMQTN010000167.1 GCA_947037115.1 uncultured Lachnospiraceae bacterium | reverse complement strand
CCTATTATAGTGAAGACCTGTTCAGGGGGCTGCCCCTTCTTATCAGTGATTATTTTTGGGAGAATTTGAAGACGACTTTAAGCCATGGACTTCTTGCAACCTATGGAAACAGTATTTTCGTGTCGGTGGTATCAGTGGCGGCCTGTCTCTTTACCAGCATTACTATGGGATATGCGCTGGCCAAGTTTGAGTTCAGGGCAAGAAAATTCTTTTTTATACTGGTGTTAACGGGCATGATGCTTCCTACGCAGATTTCCATCATAGGATATATCATGGAAATGCGGGTCGCGCATCTGACCAATACGCTTTGGTCGGTGATTTGTGTGTGGATAGCAAATCCTTTCAGCGCCTTTTTCATGATGCAGTTCATGAAAGATTCCATACCGGAAGAAATGATGGAAAGTGCAAGAATCGATGGATGTTCAGAACCCGTAATTCTTTTTAAGATTGTGACGCCCTGCATGAAGCCGGCGATTACCACTGTTTCAACGCTTGTGTTTCTGTGGTCATGGAACAATTACCTGCTGCCGCTCATCACATTGAACAAACAGAAAGTATATACACTGCCGCTTATGATCTCCAATATTTCGGTATCTTACCGACAGGATTATGGCGCTCAGATGCTGGCATTGGCCCTGTCTACCTTTCCCGTGCTGATTATTTTTATTTGTGGTTCCAGGCATTTTGTGAAAGGAATTACAGCAGGGGCGGTTAAGGGATAGTGAGAACGATTACGAAAGGAGTGTAGTGGCATAATGAGGGGTAGAATGGTTTATACAGCGCGGGATACCGGCGAGAGGTTTTCTGAAAGGGAACTTACGCAGTGTCTTAAGGAAAAAGTGCTCTTAAGAGTCTGCACGGAAGAAGTCCGGCAGGAAATACTTGGTTTTGGAGGTGCATTTACAGATACGGCAGCCATGGCTCTGTTTCATATGAATAAAGAGATGCAGGAGAGGGCGCTCAATGCCTACTTCGCCCCGGAAACCGGATTATCCTATAACATGGGGAGAGTGCCCATCGGCTGCTGTGACTTTTCAACGGTGGAGTACTCCCATGCGGAAGTGCCGGAAGATAAAGAACTCTCTTCTTTTTCCATAGAACAGGACAGAAGGGGAATTATACCCTTGATCAGGGGGGCGGAGGGAGTAATGGAAAAAAGCTGCCGGAATGGGGAATTATTGCTTTATGCCCTGCCCTGGAGCCCGCCGGGATGGATGAAAACAAACGGACAGATGAGCTGGGGCGGCAGACTTTGTCCGGAGCACTATGAGACGATGGCCGCTTATCTGATCAAATTTATCAGAGCCTATGAGGAGGAGGGAATCCGGCTCTGGGGTATGGCGGCCCAGAATGAGCCCATTGAGGTTCAGCGTTGGGCTTCCTGCGAGTATTCAGGGGAGGAGGAAAGAATTTTCCTGAAGGATCATCTGATTCCTGCCCTGGAAAAAGCCGGGTATCAGGACAAGAAAATCTTCTGCTGGGAGTGTAATAAAGATTTTATACGGGAAAGGGCAGAGGAGATTTTGTCTGATCAGGAACTTGCCAGAAAGATATTCGGCGTTGCTTTTCATTGGTATTCGGGTGACTACTTCGAAGAATTGGAAAAGACACACCGTAGATTTCCGCAGGTCCGGCTGATTGCAACGGAATGCTGCGTGGTGATGCCGGGGAATCTGATGGAGTGGTCGGTGGGTGAAAGGTATGCCCATGATATGATAGGGGATTTTAATAATTGGACCTGTGCCTGGATGGACTGGAACCTTTTCCTTGACAGGAACAGTGGACCTCAGATTGCAGGGAATCCCTGCGCTGCCCCGATTATTCTGGATGAGGAAAAGCAGGAGATGATTTTGATGTCCTCTTATTACTATATTGGACATTTCAGTCGGTATATAAAACGTGGGGCAAGAAATGTCAAAACTGTAACAGATGAGGAGGCGGCAAAAAGGGGGCTGGAGTGCTGTGCATTCCTGAATCCGGACGGGGAAATGGCAATTGTGATGATGAATGCCTCGGATGAAAGTATGGAAGGATGTGTGCGGGCGGGGGAGGAAATCTTCGGTGTGACGCTGGATGCCCACAGCATCGGGACGGTTCTGGTTTCATTTACATAGGTTCCGGGCAGACAAAATACGCCTGCATGGAGTCAGGAAGTATCGGGGATCAGGGTTGAAAGACGGCGATTTGCTGTTCCGGTTACGATATGTTATATTGGATTTGAAAACATATCTTTTGAACGGATGAATTGGAGCGTCAGGTAAATGTATCATTTTATGGTAATGTATGAAAATATAGCTGTGGCAGACGTTGCAGTATCAGATGATCATAAAGAAGTACAGATAAAAAAACTCGTTGAAGATTCCATTATACAGCCATTTGGCGGAACAAACCTTTCCCTGGGACGTGTGTATGATTTTTTGAAGAGCCGCTGCTATGAAGACGGACGGACAGATTTAGATGAAATATTAGCACAGGCGCATTTGGATTCCAATGATCCCTGGAAGTGGAATAAAATAACGCATGGAGTCATGTGGGAAGATAAGATATGGATTCGGTTTGAGGGGGAAGATTTATGTTGGGAGGACGTGCGGTGGAGAAGATGATAAAAGATTATAAATTATCACCGGAAGCCCTGGTCATGGTTGCCGGAAGCAGTATTGGGACACAGAAAAAATACTACGAGAAAGGATTTTGGTATAAGCAGGATTGTACAGGATATGAAGGAGTATCGGAGTATCTGTCTTCGAAGGTACTTTCCTGTTCCAATATACAGGAATATGTGGAATATGAACAATGTAAGATCAATGGGAGAAACGGGTGCCGTTGTGCGAATTTTTTGTCAGAAAAAGAGTCCTTTATCAGTCTGCAGAGACTTTATGATACTTACCATGGCGGTCAACTGTCAGAGAGAATAAGAGTGATAGATTCGGTTAAGGATAGAATCTGTTTTGTGGTGGATTTTGTGTTTGATATAACTGGGCTGAATATCAAAGATTATTTAAGCGAAATAGCAACATTCGATATGTTGATTCTGAATACGGACAGGCATTTTAATAATCTGGGCATTGTGGCGGATATGTCAAAAAACCTGTTTAAATGCGCGCCTGTATTCGATAATGGCAGCTCATTATTGAGTAATCTGCAGGAGTTTCCTTTTGATGAGGATATTGAAACAAATATAAATCAGGTAATCGGTCAGCCGTTTTCAGCCAGACTGGAAAGGCAGGCCATGGAGTTGGGATTTGGATTGAAAGTGGATTATACCAAACTGCATGAAGTGCTGCAGGGGGAGCAGGACTCAAGAGCGCTTGAAACATTATGGATACAGTTGGAGAAGTATGAATCTGTCATTAAGTTATGAAAGCGCTTTTATAAATCAGGACCACAATTTAGGGGAGCATTCCTTGACAGGATGCTCCTTTTATAGTATAACGTCTCTATAATATATAAAATATATTAAAACTATGGGAATTATAGTGGAAATAAGACGGTGACAGGCATGGCAGCGGTGTGCGGTTTCATGTCTGTCCCATTCGCGTCATGGAGAAGGAGAAAGGAGAGCAGGGACATGAAGATATCCACGAAGGGCAGATATGCGCTGAGACTGATGCTGGATCTTGCAGTTTACGATACAGGGGAGCCGGTCAGAATCCGCGACATTGCGGCCAGACAGGAGATTTCGGAGAAATATCTGGAACAGATTATCTCCGTTTTAAATAAGGCCGGGTACGTGAAGAGTGTCAGAGGACCGCAGGGAGGGTATCATCTCGTGAAGGACCCGGCGCAGTATACAGTGGGTATGATTCTCCGGCTGACGGAAGGTTCCCTGGCTCCGGTAGCCTGTCTGGAGGATGAGGTCAACGTCTGTGCAAGGCAGGAGGGATGCGTTACCCTGCGGCTCTGGCAGATGCTGAATCAGGCGGTCAGCGACGTGGTAGACCATGTGACGCTGGCAGATCTTGTGGAATGGCATGAGCAGAAGAGCGGAAATTATGTGATATAACGCCGTTAAGGAAAAACAGTACAAAGGAGACATTGTAAAACAAGAAATCAGAAAGCTCAGATCGGACGCTCTGAGCTTTCTGATTTCTTCTGTATTTTTTGCAATTCTAAGAATATTCCCGCAAATTCACAAAATTTTGAAAAGGAAGGGCGTTTCTCGTGTATCCGGCAGTGCGGATTTCGATATTCCGATTTTTCTCCTTTTCAAATTCCTCGTCCAGTACCTCGGAAAAGAACTTCTTTGCGAAGGTCTGGGACGGGTTCTGCTTGGACTGGCGATTTTTGTCTTCGGAAGCTATCTTCCTTACCGGGGTGACCGCCATAACCGCTTCCACCTTATAATTCCATTCATTTGCATAGATTGCGGTAATCCCTCCCTGGATTCATATTTGTGCGTTTTGATATGGCCATATCCCTGTTGCACAGCGAACTCCTTGTTCTGTTAAGGATATCGGCATGAATCCTGTTTCCTTAACCTGTCTCTTATACACATCTCCGAGCCCACGAGACTAGCGCTC
>CAMQTN010000166.1 GCA_947037115.1 uncultured Lachnospiraceae bacterium | reverse complement strand
GGCGGTCTATCTCTTGTTTTCGGTTGCTTGCTTCTTTACCGTACATGAGCATTTGTTTGGGTATTTCAGGGAACAGCATAAAATCATGGAAAACGCTATATTACAGATTAAAGAATATATATCCGGCAACAAGGATGTCACGATTGAAGTTGACAGCACATTAAGTATGGGAACTTCTTTCGCGATAAATTATTTGATTCCAACAAAATTGTAGGATAATTGTAATATAGGTGTAGGATTTCTCTGTTATATTGGGGCTAACAAAACAGAAAGAGGTGTTTACACAATGAATTTATTAGAAGTCAGTAATGTCAGTAAGACATACGGAAGCGGCGAAGCAGCCGTAAAGGCATTAAAAAAAGTTTCATTTTCCGTTCCCAAAGGCGAGTATGTGGCGATTGTGGGGGAATCCGGCTCCGGAAAAAGTACGCTCTTCAACATGATAGGAGCGCTTGATACGCCCACATCCGGAAAGATTATGATTACACATAGCCGCAGCATTGCACAGACGGCAGACCGTATCCAGCAGGTATCAGACGGGGAACTTACTGATTTAGGGAGGTGCAGGGAATGAAAAGTTATTTAAGCCTTGTGTCTATTTCGGGTAAGGTGCGGAAACGGCAGAACCGGATGACGATTTTCTGTGTTGTTATTTCCGTGCTGCTTGTGACTACGATTTTCAGTGTGGCGGATATGTGGATTCGGGCATCAAGTGAGGGGCTGCAGCAGAAACATGGAAACTGGCATATCCGGTTGGATAATATCTCTCAGGACATAGCGGAAGAAATCAGCCAGCGTTCGGATGTTGCCGCCATCGGCTGGTTGGAAACATTTAACACGGATGCAGACCAGCCTTACTATATCGGGGAGAAAAAAGCTGCATTATACGGCACTGAGAGTACTTATCTGGCAGAGCTTGTGAATGCCCTGGAAGAAGGCAGTCTGCCGCAGGGTGACAATGACGTTATGCTTAGTTCCAATGCGCGCCTTGCGTTAGATGTAAAGATTGGCGATCATGTGACAGTAAAGACACCTTCGGGGGATACTGATTTTACGGTATGCGGTTTTGGGTCGGATGACGCGGAATATTATCAGGGGCAGACCTATATGGTTGCTGTATATATGATGCGGGATGCGTATATCTCAATCATGGAACAGAACAATATTCCGATTAACCCGAGTTGTTATATTCAGTTTCAGGATGTGTCAAAGGCATCCGGTATCACCTCGGAAATTAGGCAGCAGTATGATCTGCCGGAGGAAGATATTTCGGAAAATACAGCAATTATGGGTCTTGCCGGGCAAAGCAGCAATGAATCTATGAAGAATATTTACGGAATAGCAGCAGTCTTGTTCGTTTTAGTATTATTGGCTGGCGTATTGATGATTTCCGGCAGTATGAACAGTAATGTAGCGCAGCGGACAAAATTTTTTGGAATGATGCGCTGTATTGGTGCAAGCCGCCAGCAGATTATCCGGTATGTGCGGCTGGAAGCGTTAAACTGGTGCAAAACGGCTGTGCCTGTTGGATTGGTCACAGGTACGGCAATTGAATGGGGTATTTGTGCATTCTTACGTTACGGAGTTGGCGGTGAATTCGCCGCTATGCCGGTATTTGCCTTAAGTCCCGTCGGGCTGATCAGCGGGGCGGCGGTTGGAATTGTAACTGTCCTGCTGGCAGCGCAGTCTCCTGCAAAACGTGCATCTAAAGTTTCCCCGATGGCAGCGGTTTCCGGAAATTCGGATACGGCGCTTTCGGTACGCCATACAAGAAAACGGAAGATCAGAAAGGTTGAAAGGACACTGGGTATTCATCATGCAACAGCATCTAAGAAAAACTGGTTTTTATTGACAGCCAGCTTTTCACTCAGTATTATACTGTTTCTCTGCATTTCCGTAGGGTTGGATTTTGCGTATGAGCTGTTTCCTTCCATGCGGTCATGGCAGGCGGATATTAGCCTTACAGGCTATGCAAATGAGCGTGTACTGGATCAGGGTTTAAACGATGTAATCAGCAGGATTACCGGTGTAGAGCATGTTTGGGGCAGTTCCTATACAGAGCATGTGCCGGCTGCTTCTTCGCGGCAGGAAATCGATCATGTCAATATAACGTCATACAGTGAGTATATGCTGGACTGTGCAGAGGAGAGTCTTGTGGAGGGAAATTTATCGGAAGTGTATGGGGACAGCGGCAAGGCTATGACAGTTTTGAATAAAGATAATCCGATAAAAGTGGGAGACATCATTCAGGTAGCGGGACAGGAAATCGAGGTGGTATGCGGCATATCCAGTGGGCTGTATCCCAGCGAATACAGCATCATCTGCTCACAGGAAACGTTTGCCCGGCTGACAGGGGAAGAAAATTATAGTATGATAGGGATACAATTAAGCAGACAGGCTGCGGATGAAACGGTAAAACAGATCAACAGTCTTGCGGGAAGCGATGTTATTTTTACGGATGAGCGTCAGCGCAATCAGGAAGATGCCAATACCTGGCTGGCTGCGAAATTTCTGCTGTATAGTTTTATGGCAATCATTGCGATGATTACGCTGTTTAACATCATCAACAGCATTTCTATGAGTGTAACTGCCCGGATAAAGCAGTATGGAGCTATGAGGGCGGTTGGTATGGATGGGGAACAGCTTACCCGGATGATTGCTGCGGAAGCCTTTACTTACGCTGTCTCCGGCCTTATCATCGGCAGTGGCACAGGAATTGTTTTAAGCCGCTTTTTGTATGTGAAACTGGTTACACGGTATTTTGGAAGCCAGTGGAGCTTGCCGATTGTTTTGCTTGCTATTATTGTTGTATTCGATACAGTTTCTGGCGCAGCAGCAGTATATGCACCTGCAAAGCGGATTAGAAACATGCCGATTACAGCAACGATCAATGAATTGTAACAGGAATAAATGATAAAAATCTGCTGCACGATGGAAAAGCTGTCGTGCAGAAGTAATGATATTATCCTTTTTGAAGGAAGGGGGCTGTTATGTGTCTGCTAGCATTTTTTGTATTTTTTGTTTCAATCTGCGTATTTGCAGGAATTATGCTGCACGACTCCAGAACATTGCGGAGTGGAGCCTCATTTTTATTCATGATGATGTGTCTGGCGGTTTTTCTGTTTTTTACCTTATCTGAATATGCAGAATGGCTGGCAGTGCATGATTTAGTGATTGGAATATTGGTCATTATGCTTATTATGACAGTAGGCTGTATTATAGCGTTTCCGGCAGTATTGATCCTTGTGTTTTTTGTGGAAGGAATAAGGGTTATCAGGCATGAGGGGATAAAGCCGGCAAATTTGTTGTCAATGTTGTTTTCCATTTTGCTGTGTACCTATCTGGCAGTCTGGCCGGTGATTGGAAATTTAGGGAAGAATAGATTAGGGACAGCGCTTTATAAAATGATCAGTTTTTCAGCAGTATATATATTATCATTGCTGGCTATGTATTCCCTTTCTGCGGTGCTTAATCTTTTCCATCTGAAAAAGAAAAGAAACGTAGATTATATTGTTGTGCTGGGAGCCGGGATTATTGGAGAAAAGGTCACTCCATTGCTTGCAGCGAGGATTGAAAAGGGGATAGAATTGCTGCGTTATAATCCCAATGCTGTATTGATTATGTCCGGAGGGCAAGGCCCCGGAGAGGATATTCCGGAAAGCCAGGCGATGGCGGCTTATGCAGCCAGTCAAGGCGTGGATACGGAAAAAATCATCATGGAGCAAAAATCTGTATCAACACAGGAAAATTTATGTTTCACAAGGGAATTGATGAATAAACGGAAGCCTCAAATTATTATCGTCACAACTGCCTATCATGTGTTCAGGGCGTTAATACTGGCAAAGCAGCAGGGAATAAGATGTGTGGGATTTGGCGCAAAAACAAAGTTGTACTTTACGTTAAATGCTTTTATCCGTGAGTTCGTTGGGTATCTGAAACTGACTTGGAAGAAACATGCTTTTGCGATTGGGATAGTGGCAGTCATAATAATAAAATGTAATCTTTGAGGATAAAAATATTGAATTCATGGAATATGGCAAAGAACCACAATAATTTATTCTTATGTCTGTTACACAGGAGTGTATTGGTATAGAACAAAATTACATGAGACAGTATTTATGAAAAAGAACTATAGTGATTTTGTTGCTACAAGAAAAAGTTGACCCAAAAATCATGTATGTAATTGTATTCCTGCCGCACGATGGCAAAAGAAAAAAAGCCGTCGGATAGCAGTCATATTTTATTACCATTATTACGGTGGCTTTGAAAAAACAAAGCTGCCATTTTTTATTGAAAAAAAGTCAAATAGGGTGAGGAAGATAAATCATGAATAAAAGGAAATTGAAAATATCGCTCTATAGAATAAGGGAAACAAAAGAATTACGGATGGTTTTACACATCATGGTATACCGCAATGAAGAAATAAACTTCACTGCGGTACACCTTTTTTAATGGTGCGAAATTTGTCTGATTTTAGCTTTTGCTGCAGTTTATCCGTTGCGTATGAATATTTCGCTCTGAGAGAGCTATCGATATTCATTTGAGATCCACCTGTCAG
>CAMQTN010000165.1 GCA_947037115.1 uncultured Lachnospiraceae bacterium | reverse complement strand
AGATGAGCGCTAGTCTCGTGGGCTCGGAGATGTGTATAAGAGACAGGTAGTAAAACTCCCCAATTCCTACTACGTTTTTACTACTTTTGACGGCATCAACTTGCCCCGTTTTGCCTCGATTTGCTAATTTCGTTACATTTTTCACAATCTCCACGAAAAATCCAAACCTTGCAAATCGTGCCAAAACACGGCAAATCAGAGCATTTAAGGAGGAAAAATAAACATGATTTCGATACTTTTCGTCTGCCACGGCAATATCTGCCGCAGCACCATGGCCCAGAGCATTCTCACCCACATGGTCAAAGAGCGAGGCATGTCAGCCTCCTTCCACATAGACTCGGCAGCCACCAGCCGGGAAGAAATTGGCAACCCGCCTCACTACGGTACGGTGGGTAAACTGCGGCAGGTGGGCATTCCGCTGGTGTCGCACAGGGCGCGCCAGATGACGAAGCAGGACTATAAAGAGTTCGATTACCTGATTGGTATGGATGATGCGAATGTCCGCAACATGGAGCGGATTGCAGGCGGTGACCCGGAGCACAAGATCTACAAGCTTCTGGAGTTTGCGGGAAGCGGCAGAGCCATTGCCGACCCCTGGTATACGGGGAATTTTGATGTGACATACGACGATGTCATGGAGGGATGCGAGGCATTTTTGCAGGAAATTCTTTCATAGATTCGGTATATGGCGGTTGTCACAAGTGGAATGAATTATGTCATGAATAGCAGGCCTGTTTCCTTAAGAAAAGAAGGAAACGGGCCGATATTTATTACGTAAAGTGCTAAGACAGAACATGGGCAATGGAATGCCGTGCAGCAGACAGGAGGGTCAATATGCAGGTTAAGATAGGAAGCGCTGAGAATCAGGTTATCAATACAAGTATTCAGACACAGGGGAAAGCGGCGGAGAAAGGACAGCCAAAAGCGGAGAAGCAGCAGAGAAGATCCACAATATTTGCAGGAGATCTGCCTTTACATAAGGATTCGATCACACTCCGCAGACAGCAGGCGCAGAAAAAGGCGATGGAGCTTGTGAAGAACGCCTGGAACGTTGACCGCAAGACGGATCAGAGCATGGCTGAATACAGAGAACTTGCAGAGCAGCAGAGGAAAGATCTTCAGTTCAACCAGGACCGAGTCGCGGAGTGTGAGGCCAGAAAGGAAAATCTGCGCGAGGGTTACGGGGTGGAGGCTGATTCTCAGGAACAGAAGGATCTGGAGCTTCTGGAGCGTATGCATCGATCCGCAGATAGCGAATTTACAGAGGAGGAACAGAAGAGAATTGAGGAATTAAAGAAGGGGCCGCTGACAGAATATCAGCAGAAATGGCTGGAAATTGAAGGAGAGGAGCGTATATTCATAAACCGCGTCCATGATGCGGAGTCAGGCGTTAAAATATATAGCGGAGCGGTTACAGACATGAAGCTGGAGCGCCTGAAATACCATAAGATGACAGACGCGCAGAACAATGCGAAGAAGGTGATGGAACAGGCCGGCGAGGATATACAGGGTATGATCGTTGGCGAAGCCAGGGATCACGTGGACGAGACCTACGAGGAGCAGAGAGAGGAAGCGAAGGAGAAGGCAGAGGAGAAAGAACAGCAGGAAGAGAAGATTGAACTTCGTAAGGAGCAGAAAGAGTTATTGGAGGCTCGGATCGAAGAGGCCAGAGAGGACAGTAACAGGGCGGAAGCCGCGCAGAAGAAGCAGGAGAGAGACGCCAGAGAAGAGGCGGAGCTTTTGAGCGATATGGCGGATGCAGGTATGAATGTGGCCGGTGCAAATGACGCAGTGAAGGCTGAGATCAAGGATATGCTGAATAAGTTGAAGCTGGTGGAGGCTGATATCAAAGGCATTGAGGTTAATGAAGAATTATAGGCTTAATAAGGAGGCAGAAAAATGAGAGTTACAAGAAACTACAGAAGCAGCATGTTAAATTTCAGAAAGAACAGCAGTCAGACAGCGGGTTCCCTGCTGAATACGTTGCAGCGTAACAGTATGAGCAGACGCACGAACACGTTGTCCAGTATTTTTGGTAACAGCAGGGGCAGCTCCACGGCAAGCAGTCTGTTTGACAAGAAGTTTACCACGTCGTCAACGACGTCGACCGCGAAAGCGCAGAAGTTTTACTATGACATGCAGTACCACGCAAAGCAGGTGGGCGAATACGCAGATGCCTTGAAGAGCAGTAAGAAGGATTCCATATATGATAAGGCGAGGGAAAGCGGCAGCACAGAGCAGATTGTGTCGGATATTAAAAGTTTTGTCAATCAGTATAACAATATGCTGGATGATTTGAAAGAGTCGGGAACCAATACGGATTCGGTTTTCCTGACGCAGCTTAACAGCCTGTCAAGAGCGGCATCGATGGATTTGGCCAAGACAGGTGTGACCAGAAAATCGGACGGTACACTTGTAATTGATGAGGAAAAACTGGCGGCAGCGGATGTGGACACACTGGAGAAGGTGTGGGGAGGCAGCGGCTTTTCCATGAAAGCAGGGGCCAAGGCAGGTTCTGTCGAGGCTACTGCGGAGCGCAACATCGAGGCGGTGAAGAGCAGCACCTACAGTCCTTTTAACCGGACAAATCTCTATGGCAGTACCGGCCGCTATTTTAATTCCAGAAGATAGAACGTATAAAAGATAGTGTATATGTCAAAGCAACAGAATACAGGGCTGTGTATCATATGAAATGAAGTTTAGCCAGCCGTAACGGGAGTCAGGATGCAGCATCTAAACTGGGTACAGCAAAATGAAGATTACGCCACAAAGTATTATATACTTCAGTGGAAAACGTCTCATTTCCATGAGCCTGCCTCCCGTCATGTGTCGGGAGGAGCCAGACTCGGTCAACGTGCGGGAGCCGTTTCGCAGGCGGGAGGAATACAGCAGGAGCCGGAGGGGCTGGGATTCGGGCAGTCTGAGCGTGCCGGAAGCGGCAGACTGGGATTTGGTTTTGGACTGGAGGAGTCTCTCGCAAACACGGTTACAGGAAATGAGAGAGGGCATGACGGGGTAAATATATCTGCCCATGGAGCCAGGGCACAGGTAGCCGGTGTGGAAGCGGCAAGGACGGCGGTGCAGAGCGCCGCTTTGGTGCAGGTGCATGCAGCGGAAAATACAGTGACGCCTGTTTCAGATACAGAAGTGCGAAGTGGGACGAAGCAGAGGGAACAGGCGGACAGGGAGAATACGACAGTGGCGCAGTCGGGCCGGGGGAATATCCGGAACCGCCTGCGGGAGAGTGCAGTGCGTCTTCGGGAAGCGTATCAGAGGCAAAAAGAAAAAGCGGCAAAAATGATACCGCTCAGACAGCTTAAACCGGAAAAGCAGAAGGAGAAAGCAAAGAGAGGGACAAGGGCGGCCGACAGGGAAGCGATGTTAGCCATGCAGGCCGAAAACCATTATCTTCTGGATTCCTATGATCAGAATGGGAATTATAGTATGTTAGGAAAAAAATAACATCATGTCCGTCTGACAAATTTCTGTACAAATCTCAAAAGGACACGCACATAAAAGGGCTGTAAGGCCTTTTTTGCGTTCTGCAGTTCCTTTCGGATTTCTATGTGCTGCGGGCAGTGTTTCTCACAGGCGCCACACTTGATACACTGTGTCAGGGAAGAGGCGTCCTTTTTGAGGGAGGTAACCTGCGCATATTCTAATAAAGTAGTGAATTTCTTCTGTGTGGCGCTCTGGTTGTAGCAGCGAAAAGCGGTGGGAATGTCCACGCCGTGAGGGCAGGGCATACAGTAACCGCAGCCGGTACAGCCAACCTTAAGGGTCTGATGGATTTTTGAGCGCACGGAATCAATCAGCGTATGATCCGCTTCCGTGAAAATGCCGACCCCGGTTTCTTCTGCAGTTTTGCAGTTCTCCGTAATCATATCTAAGGAGTTCATGCCGGAGAGAACGCAGGTGACTTCCGGCTGATCCCACAGCCAGTGAAGGGCCCACTGTGCGGGGGTGCGCTTAACGGGATAATCTGCGAAAGTTTTTTTTGCGGCGTCGGGCAAAAGGTTCGTCAGTCTGCCGCCGCGCAGAGGTTCCATGATAATTACGGGAACGTTCCTGCTGTGGGCATATTGCAGCCCCTCCCTGCCCGCCTGGGTATGCTCGTCCATGTAATTGTACTGAATCTGGCAAAAATCCCAGTCATAAGCGTCGATAAGCGCTTTGAAAGTGTCTGTATCACCATGGAAAGAAAAACCGACACTGCGAATGGCGCCTGATTCCTTTTTCTCCGCAATCCATTTGTCAATGCCGAGACGTTTCAGGCTGTTCCATACTTCCACATCAAAGAGCATATGCATCAGGTAAAAATCGATATGGTCCGTTTTCAGACGCCGGAGCTGTTCCTGAAACAGTTTTTCTATGGAGGAGGCATTTTTCAGAAGATAATAGGGAAGTTTGGTAGCAATATACACCTGATCTCTGTAGTGATTACGCTCCAGAATGGTACCAAGGGCTTCTTCGCTGCCGCCATAAATATAAGCGGTATCAAAATAGTTGACGCCGTTTTTGATGGCGAGCATGATTTCCTGTTCGGCCTTATCAAGATTGATCCGGCCGCCGGAGCTTGTAAAACGCATACAGCCGTATCCGAGAATGGACACCTCCGTGCCGTCTTTGATTTTTCTGTATTGCATATTTATCACCAATCAGTATTTTGATTATCTATCTTCCCTATATTATAAAGAAATTCGATGGAGAAGTCAAC
>CAMQTN010000164.1 GCA_947037115.1 uncultured Lachnospiraceae bacterium | reverse complement strand
GGGCTCGGAGATGTGTATAAGAGACAGCTTTATAAGTTTTTTACTTTGCATGAATCATCCTGCTGACAATCATTATTTTAATAAATTTTTTTGAAAAGGCAACAAACTCCGCTTGGAAATTTGTCAACTGACAGTTACGTGCACCTATTTTTGCAGAAATTTCCATACTCCCCCACACACACTGCCTTGGAATCCGTCCCGTGTCCAATAAATTCTGTCTTCGCCACAGGAAGTTCCGGGCCGACAAACCGCTTAAGCAGTGTCCACACATCCGGCCTGCACTTTTCCTGTTCCATCTGCGTAAAGGTTCCAAGAAGAATCCCCCTCACCCGTTCAAAAGCCCCTAACTGCTGGAGCTGGCTGAAATAGGTAAGCATCTGGGGCACCGTGCCGCCCAGAGATTCCAAAAGCAGAATTTTATCTGACAATTCGGGAAAATAGGGCGTTCCCGCAAGCTTTAAAAAACAGCGGACATTCCCGCCCACGACAACTCCCTCCATCGCTTTTCCCTGATAAAATTCACAGGGAAACTGAAACAATGTATCCTCTTTCCCAAAAACGGCATTCCGAAAATCCTCCTGCCGCCGCTCTCCATGTTCATAGAGCAGGTTGCAGATCTGATACAGGACAGACGACTTTCCCGTCTTTGCATATATTGCATTTATGATAGTAGTCAAATCGCTGTAGCCCCAAAACTGCTTATCACTGTCAGCAATCACTTCATAATTCAAATAAGGCAGGATTCCGTTTGCAATATCCCCGCCGGAAATGTCGAAAACCGCCCTGATCGAATCATCCCGGTAAAAATCCATCAATGCCTGCGCCCGCTCGGCAGGACTACCGCTCTCCACGCTTTCCCGCTCAAAAAGATAAGGAGAGAGCACCGGGGTAAGCTCCATTCTTAAAAGAACTTCTTCCAGCCGCCGTACTTTCGGCTCTTTCCTCTTCTCCCAACCATTAGAGCAGCATACAATCCCTATTTTATCACCGGGATTCAACTTTGTTCTCATAACAGCCTCCATTCAACTATAAATAACGTTTATATTCAAAAAATTTCACTATCATATTACGCTCCTGCATCCGCATACAGTCCCGCCTGTATCTTCCACATCTCCGCATATTTTCCGCCTTGCATAAGTAATTCTTCATGGGTTCCCGTCTCCACGATTCTGCCGTTTTCCATCATATAAATGCTGTCCGCATCGCGAACCGTAGAAAGCCTGTGGGAAATAAAAATCACAGTCTTATCCCTTGCGATCTCGTTTAATTCCTGATTCAGCCGATACTCCGCCAGCGGGTCAAGTGCGCTGCTGGGTTCATCCATAATAATCAGGTTCTGCTTCCGGTACAGCGTCCGGGCAATGGCTACTTTCTGCGCCTCCCCGCCCGACAGATTTATACCGTTCTTCTCAAACTCCGTCGTAAGCGGCGTCTCGATCTGATAGGATAGCCGATTATCCTCCAGCATAAAATGCGCGTCGTACAACGCCTGCTCCACCCGGTAGTTTTCCTCCCGGCTTCCGTCCTCCACGTCCATCAGCACATTTTCCTTAAGAGTCGCCGCGTAGATTTTAAAATCCTGAAACACGGAGCCGATGCTCCGCCGGTATGCCATGATCTGATAATCCCGAATGTCCTTTCCATGATAACATATTTTTCCTCCGTCCGGGTCATAAAGCCGCAGCAACAATTTCACCAGCGTAGTCTTTCCGGAACCGTTATAACCCACCAGCGCAATTTTCTGCCCCGGCTCAACGGTAAGCGACACATCCTTCAACACCTGCTGCCCGGAAAGGTAACCAAAATCCAAATGCTCCACCGAAAGGCGGCCGCTGCCCTCCGGCACAGACTTCTCCTCCCCTGAAACAATCGTTGGCTCCATCTGTAGAAACTCCCTGATCCGATAAACGTAAGCCGCATTTTCCGCCGCCGTTCTACAGCCGTTAATGATATTGTTCATACTGTTGGATATCCGAAAAATACAGGAACGGCTTGTGACAAGCTGGGCTCCTGATAATACCCGCAGAACAAGCATCTGGTAGAGAAGAATGAACCAAACCGCCCCCTCCTTCACAACACTGGACAGGAGAACCCTGTGAATCAGACCATATACAAATAGCTTCCTTCCAAACTGCTGATTAACGGAGCGTATGCTGTAATTTGATTTTTCATAATCCGCCCGGCATTTGCCTTTCATCTGCTGATATAAACGCAGCTCTCCGGCATAGTCGGACAGATAGAATACCCGGTTTCCATACTCCCGTTTCTGCTCATGGGACACCCGCTCCATCCGCGCCTCCACTGTCTTTTTATTTTCCTGCGTCACACAGATCAATTCTAACGGCAGCAATACTGCAACAACAAGTAATGCGATGGGATTGATATAGACACAGAAAAATACCGAACATAATACGCTGATTATTTGCCCTGCCAAAGTATAGCTAAAGCTCAAATACCTGTCTATACAGCGGTCCGTCTCTTCCGTTGCCAGAATAAACGTCTCATAAAACTCCTTGTCGTCATAGCAGGATAAATCTATCTCTTTTGCCTTCCCATAAATCTCCATGCAAAATGCCTGATACAATACCAGCTTATTTTTTGGGAGCACATAGTGATGATAAAGACCATAAGGTATCGTAAAAAATCCAAAAAACACAATCAGGATTCCCATACAGGTCAGAATTTTTCTAAAATCCTCTCCCTGTTCCACCGCCGTCAATATATAGTTGACCATCCATGTAAACTCTATAAAGATAGATATCTGTATCTCGATACTTTCAAACAGATGAAACATCATAAATCCCGGCGTTTTTTTAAAGCAAAACTTTGTAAGATACCACTGCTGCGCAATAGCCTGACGCCACGTCAATGTTTCCTGCATATTCTTACCCCCTGTAGTTTTCCGCCTGCAGCCGATACAGCGAAGCATACTCTCCGTTCCGATCCATCAGCTCACGGTGCGACCCTCTCTCAAGAATCCTGCCGCTTTTCATATAAAAAACGATATCCGCATCGCGGACGGACGATAATCTGTGAGAAATAAAAAATAGGATTCTGTCTTTCCCATACTCCTTTATATTTTCAAATAAATGGTACTCCGCAACCGGATCAAGGGCGCTGCTGGGTTCATCGAACACCGCAATCGGGCTGTCTTTCGCAAATGCTCTGGCCGCCAGTATTTTCTGGTTCTGCCCGCCGGAAAATACCACGCCCTCTTTGGAAAACTCCCGGGTAAGTATGGTTTTTTCCCGCAGCGGCTGTTTTTCTATCTCTTCATTCATATCTGCAAGTTTAAGCGCCTGCCATACCCTCTGCCTGTCTTTTTCTTCCGTGGTGCGCCGTCCCATCAGCACATTCTCCTCTACGGTGTCCGCAAAAATCCTGCCGTTCTGGAAAGCCGTTGCGAACAGATCCCGGTAAGCCTTCACCTGATATTCCCGGATATCAAT
The DNA here is from genome assembly GCA_947037115.1 of uncultured Lachnospiraceae bacterium. GTDB lineage: Bacteria > Bacillota > Clostridia > Lachnospirales > Lachnospiraceae > UBA3282. The sequence continues at coordinate 1,335 of CAMQTN010000164.1, read as the reverse complement.
TCCATTCACCAGAATCCTCCCCTCGTCCGGATCATAAAGCCGCATCAGCAGTTTCATCAGCGTACTTTTCCCTGCGCCGTTATATCCCGCTAACGCCACACTCTGACTGCCCTCTATCCTAAAATGTATATCCTTAAGCACATAGCCGTCTTCCTTGTAACCAAAAGACACATGCTCGAACTCCACCGTGCGGATCGGCAGTTTTGGCATAAGCCCCTCCTGGTTCTCCGGGATGGCAGGCTCATATTCCAGAAAATGCCTTGTCTGCTCCATATACAGACCATTTTTCACTACGATCATCACTGCATCCACAAATTCATTCAGAATCCATGTATTGTTGTTCATGGTTGTAAGGATCACCGCCATTTCCGCAAAAACCATTGTCCCGGTGACCGATACACGATAACCGGAATAGAGTACCGCCCCTTCCTGCGGCAGCAAAAAGATAAAGTACTGGAACATACAGAAAAGAATGATATTTCCCAGAGAGTACCGGGCGATTACTTTGTGAATGGAAGCAACCACATTGTCATACTGCTTTTTCAGCAGACGAAACACATTTGTCATTCGTATTTCTTTCGCATACTCGCCCAGATGAAGCGTCCGGTTTACATAGTCCGCCATTCTCTGGAACGCCATACTCTCTTTTTCCATACGAAAGATTCTGCCGTTTAAAACACCATAAAAAACAAAATTGCCCAAGATCGGAAACACGGCAAAAAGAATTGCTAAATGATCTATCTGATAGATAATGACTGCCGCCGCGATCATGGCGGTAAATCTTGCCACAATCTGACAGACGGCCTGCAGCATATCCGACAGCTTCACATGCGCCTGACTGACCGCCATCATATATTCATTATAAAAATCGCTGTCCTCAAAGCAGCGCAGGTCTACCTGACACGCCTTGTCATACAACATTTTGTTGACGCCGTCATATAGCTCTACATCTGTAATTGGTTTGACATACACCTCAAAAAACAGATTAAATATTTCAAGCAGGGCTTCCAACGCCACAACACTTCCGACATACACCATCATTTTCTCAAAAGACGTCTGTTTCATCGCCAGATCGAGAATAAAGCGGATCAGGACGCAGGAAACCAGCAGCCAGTCCACATACACAAAAATCCAATACAGAAATTCCAGAATAATCCTCTTTTTACTGATCTTCCATCCCGTTTCCAAGGCAAATTTGCAGGATGAAAAGGTTCTGTATAAAAAATTTTCAAGGAAAATGGTTGATTATCTCAAAAAAGCCTTGATTTACGGGCATACACGCAGGATTTCAAGCTGAATTTACTACCAATTTACTACTTTTGAGGGAAAGAGCCT
>CAMQTN010000163.1 GCA_947037115.1 uncultured Lachnospiraceae bacterium | reverse complement strand
CCCCTTTTTTGAATATCATGAATGAATGGTATCTGCGTGACTGCAGCAGGAAGATTACTGCTGTTTTACGGGCGAAAGGGAAAGAGGAAAAGCCTCTTACGAATAATCAGCCTTACGGGTATATGAAAGATGCGGAGGACAGAAACCGCTGGATCATTGATGAGGAAGCGGCGGCAGTTGTGCGCAGGATATTTGCCATGACGGTGGAAGGCATGGAACCGTACCGGATTGCGAAAATACTGTCTGATGAAAAGGTGGAAAAACCTTCTTATTATCAGGCAGTCAGGGGGAGGGGATGTTATAAAAACCAGTGCGATTTTGAACATCCTTATGCATGGATGGGCGTGAGGATTGTGAAGATGCTGGAAAAGCCGGAATATATGGGAGACACAGTAAATTTACGCAACCATAAGGAATCCTATAAGGACAAGAAAGCGGTTAAAAATAACAGTGGTGAAATCCTTGTTTTCCAGAATACCCATGAACCGATCATAGACCGCAGGACATGGTATCTGGTACAGGAACTCAGGAAGACCGTAAGGCGTACAAATTCCGGCGGGGAGGGCAGCCCGCTGACTGGGAAGCTGTTCTGCGCCGACTGCGGCAGTAAAATGTATTACCGCAGGGCGGGGGAACGCGCCGGAAGGGACTGGCGCGGGATGCCCGACGGGACGGTCAGAAAAACGCCTGCGTCTTTTAACTGCGGTACTTATAACAGCAGCCGCAAGCAGAATGATAAAAAATGCAGTTTCCATTGTATTCAGGAGGATGCCGTGAAGCAGATTCTTCTTCCGATTATGAAAAAGAGCGGGAGCAGATTGAAATTTCCATGAAAAAAATACAGGAACAGCTTGCAGAATACGAGGAAAGCACGGACAGGACGGAGGAATTTCTCTCACTTGTCCATAAGTACACTGACATTCAGGAACTTACGCCCGCTATCATCAATGAATTTGTGGACAAGGTACTGATCCATAAAGCTGAACGGATTGACGGGGAACGTGTGCAGGAGATTGAAGTTTATCTGAATTTTATCGGGAAAGTGGAGCTTCCAGTGCAGGAGCTTTCTGAAAAGGAACTGGCTGAGATGAAGGAGAAACACCGCGAATATATGATGCAGAACCGCCGTGTTGATTATAAGTATGCTGGCAGGCGTTATACGGTTGACATCGTGGCCTGTACGGCCATGCCGCAGTGCTATGCGGCGGTAGCGGAAAACCTGCCTGATTTTAAGGGTATGCACATGATAGCGGATATCGGCAACGGTACAATGAATGTGATGATACTCAACAACGGAAAGGCGAGCGAGAGCAAGTCGTGGACGGTAAGGCTGGGGGCAAATGAATGTTTTATGGCGATCCGTAGCCTTATTCTGGACAGGAAAGCGGAGGAACTTCCGGCAGAGATCATCGAGAATTATCTCAGATATGGTAGCACTGATATAGGGGATGAATATAAGGCACTCATGGAGGAAGCGGCAAAGTCCTATGTGGAGAAGATATTTGCGGAACTGAAAGCGCACGGCTATAATCCAAACCTTATGAGACTGTATATTATGGGCGGCGGAGCAAAGGTTGTGGAGCTTGTGGGAGATTATGACAGCAATAATGTCATTTTCAACCATGATATACGGGCAAATGCCAAAGGATATGAATATTTCTGCTATATGAAGCTGCGTAGACAGAAGCAATGGCTTCCGCTGGATAAGGGGGCGCATCCAAATGAAGAATAAAAACCATAATATACGTTTCAATATGGAAAAAGAGGATGAGTGCAGAGCGTGGGAGCTTCTGCACTCCCCACAGGTGCGGCAGATGTTCAGGTCGCAGAACAGATTCGTGATAGAGGCAGTCAATGATTATTACGACAGGTGTGTAGCAAAAATCAATGATCCGTATCTGGAAACGAGGGAGAAAGAGGACGCTTTTGCGGAACGTATCGTGGAAGCGGTGGAAAAGAAAGTGATGTCCAACCTACCGGCGCTTTTCGGTATGTATATGGCGCAGATGCAGCCGTTTCCTTTATCTGTTCCTATGGGGACATATCCGGTGGCGCAGGGCGGCATGGTGTATGGGCAGACACAAGCCGGAGCATTGCCTAATGGCACGAATACTCCAAATATGGCAGTGAAGGATACGGGAGATATGTCGGGACAGGACAAACAAGAGAGTGCCACAGAGCCGCCGGACAATGAACTGATTGATTTTGACGCTTTTAATATGTTTATGGAGTAAGGCTATGGTAATCAGGTTTATCGTAGCCTTATTTTTATGGAATGAAACGTAAATGCAGCCACTTTTACACATCAACAGGAAGAAATGTAGCAGGAAGGCTACAAAACAAGGACAAAGGGCAGCTGTTAGAGGCTGCATAATAAAGGGCGGGCATTTAAGCCCGCAAAATAAGGGAAAAGAGCAGCTGGAAGACTGCAAATAAGGGCGTAATTGTAGCCGTCTGTTTTGGAACTGGCATATCGGGTTTCAGGCAGGCGGCTTTTTTTATGTCCTAAAAAATCTGTTTTGGAGACGGCTTCGGAGAAGTCCCCTTTGTGACTGTAAAAAAGCGACAGCCGTGATACGCCCGGATACGGGCAGGGGCTCGCAATAAGCCGCATTATGACGGCTGCTCACAAAGAAAGCGGCGGCGGAAGGCTGCCGGAAAGTTTCATTAACCATGATTATCAGCTGAAAAAGATGGTGGACGAATTTAAGGAAAAGTATGGCGTGGAGTGCTTTGCTGCGCTCCACCACAATAAACGGAAAACAAACCTGCATATCCATATGATATTTGCGGAGAGGAAGCGGCTGGAACATCCAATAGAAAAAGTTGCTGCCCGGGATATGTTTTATGACGAGCAGGGGCGTCATGTGCGGACGAAAAAAGAGATACTTGACGAGGACGGAAATATCCGAAAAGGCTGTAAAATCATCAAAAAAGGCGAAGTGTATGAGCGTAAGATTTTTACCGTAAAAGACAGCCGTTTTAAGCAGGAATCTTTTCTGGATGAAGTGAAAGTATTTTATACGGATCTGATTAACCAGATGGTAATTGATGATAAGGATCGGCTCAGCATATTTGATAAAAACGGTCCGTATCTTGCCACAAAGAAAATCGGTAAAAATAACCCGAAAGCGGAAGAAATAAAAGCAGACAATGAAATCCGCATGGAATGGAACAGGGCAGTTGACAGAGCAATCGTAAGCGGCGTATCCGAAACGGAGGTTATAGAGCTGAAAAAGACGGAAATCACGGACAGGGTAAAGAAATCTGTGGAGCAGAACGGTAAAAAGCCGGAGCTGTTTGGGGATATTGTTAAGGCGGCGATTGCCCTATTGGAAAAGCTGATTGCAAAAGTTATGCAGAAAGTAATGGATTTTGTGGCAAAAGGTATCGGCAAAGCTGCCGATGTTATAAAGGAAATGCCAGAAGAAACAGAAGACAATATTCATGCAAATGATAAGGCAATAGTCCAGCCGGAAAAGAAGATACCGTTTCCCGTTAATCCGCAGCGTAAAATGGATACGCAGAATAAAGCAGGACTGCCACAGCAGAAAACTACTGTCACCGTCAAAAATTCTATTATCAAACAGATAAAGGCAGAACAAAAATTTGATTCTGTTCAGGCATTCTATAAGGAACTGAATGCGTCAAAGAAAGAGAATCTTGAGTATCAGGCGGCTCGTACGGAGTATGAGAAAATTTACGGAGAAAAAGCGGCGGATACTATGAGCGTCAGGGACAGGCTCAAACAAAAAGTGCAGATAGTAAAAGAAAGAGAAGCAGGCAGGGATTATCAGGCAAGACAGAAAGATAAAGGGGCGAGGTAAGCAGGGGCAAAGCCATAGTCAGTGAACAATCAATTAAGAAAGGCTCTGTATCATGCAGCGCCTTTCTTAATTGGTTTAAACACCATAAAAGATAGGATGTCTTATGACCACCTATAAAAAAACTTAAACATTTAACTTGACAAACCCCATGACGGGAGTAAGATGATAAAAATGGATTTATATCGTTTCTTTCGCTCTGCATCCACATGGACAATCCTGTTTGCTGATATTATGCTTGCATTTTTAAGTGTTATGCTGGTTTCCACTAATATATCTACGGAGAGCTTATAACAGAATATTTGTCAAACTATTTATGTTTTATTGCGCTGTCAGTAGAGGTGTTTTCTATCATGTTTATATATGGATTGATCAAAAGTGTAGTTGCTGTATTACTTGTAGATACAGTTGCGCTTATTGGAATATTGATTGTCGGAATCACTAAAGTAAGTTTGGGCCATAGTCCGGCATTCAAATAATAATATCAAAAATTTTATCAGTGCGAGCGGATTTTCTAAAGTAGCAGTTAAGTAATAAAAAATCGGTTGGAGGTGGATATGGATGCTTTATATTGCGATATGCGAAGATGAAACTTCCCAGCTTGCAGTCATAGAGGATAAGGTGCGGATGTATTTGAAAAATAATCATATTTTTGCGGAGCTGGAAGCATATGGACGCAGCGACCTGCTGAAATATGATATTCAGGAGGGGAAGTATTTTGACATCATATTGAGTGATATTGAGATGCCCGGTACAGATGGGATGAGGCTGGCGAAAGAAATAAGGGGCTGTCTGCCGGATGCCATTCTGATTTTTGTGACTGCGTACTTAAAATATGCAGTCGATGCATATGAACTGGAAGTGTTCCGGTACATTCCCAAAAGCAGTCTGGATGAAAAGCTTCCGGAAGCTTTGGAGATTGCCATAAAGAGGATACGGTCCCAGTCAGACCAGAGTTATCTGATACAGACCGCGGCAAAGATTGAGAAGATTCCGTTAAAGCAAATTGTGTATATTCAGAAGGACGGCAAAAACGCTATGATCATCTGTACGGACAGCAGCGTAAAAAGCGTGAGGAAGAGCCTTGCTGATGTGTATAAGGAGCTTCATTC
>CAMQTN010000162.1 GCA_947037115.1 uncultured Lachnospiraceae bacterium | reverse complement strand
TTTTATTATGCCACTGTCCGCCTTTATCTTCAACTTCTGTTTCAGGAATATTTTTAATATGAAACAGAAAAAAGGCTCAAAAAGCGAAAAAATAAAACCGCAAAACCCGTTCCGATACGTCTTGCAATCGCCATCCAATCTGCCCAGCACCAGCCCACAAAAGTACATCTTTCTTCATAATGAAAACCTTCTATCAAAAGCCTTCTGCTCCAAATCGCTTTTCAGTGCTTTAATCCGCTGTGAAATCGCAGACTGTGAGATAAAACATTCCTCCGCCGCCTCCGTATAACTTTCCACTCATATTACATCCGGGAAATACTTCACCTGCCTAAGCATCATATCAGACCACTTCCTTATTTATACGATGTGCTTATTTTATCACAGGGCAGGGCTGTTTTATATATATTTCCACAAATATTTTCCTTCTCCCTGCCTTCCAAAACGTTACTGCTCACGCCTTTGTCAGATTACCATCCCCTCACTGCGGGGTTTCTGACTGGATGTGATACCTCTTTGATGGCTTCACCAAAAGCGTCACAGCCAAAATAACTGCAGTTGTAATGCCCAGACTAAGCGGATACACCTGCATAATCGTTGCAAAAGATGGTATCTGCCGGAACACTGTGAAGATCCATACAAGCCGCACACCGCAGATCCCAATGACTGCACAGGCTGCCGGTATGAATGAAACGCCAAACCCTCTCAGATATCCTGACAATCCCTCCTGAGCGAAACTAAACATATACGCAAAGAAAATATATTCCAACCGGATTCGTCCTGCTGCAATCACATCAGGATCCGAGTTGAAAATGCCAAGCAGCAAGTGGCTGAACAGCAGGATTAAGCCGCTGACCGCCGCTGTACTCACGATGCTTTGCAGCAGACAAAGCTTCAACACTTTCCGGCAGCGGTCACACTTTCCGGCTCCATAATTTTGTCCAACAAATGTCGTGCAGGCCTGTCCAAAAGAGTTCATAATGTAGTAAGAGAATATTTCAAGGTTATAGGCTGCTGAAGATGCTGCCATTACTGTTGTTCCAAGACTATTGACTGCTGACTGAATGATTATATTTGCAAATGAAAAAATCATTCCCTGAATCCCCGCCGGAACCCCTATTTTCAAGATCTCCCCTAGCACATCTCCATGCACCCGCAGTTTTTTGGGATCGACGCGGATCGCCAATTGAGTCTTCATCAATGCTGCAAACAGAATTGCCGAACTAAATACATTCGAGATTACAGTTGCTGTTGCGACACCGTCCACGTCCATCCCCAATCCCAACACCAAAAACAGATTGAGCACGACATTTAGTATCCCAGAAATAACAAGCGCGACCAGCGGCATCTGGGTATTTCCGCAGCTTCGGAAGATAGCCGCTTCAAAATTATACAGCAGGATCACCGGCATTCCTGCAAGATATATCCGCATATATTTGACTGCCATTGGGTATACATCCTCTGGTACATCCAGCATTTTTACAATCTCGGGCGCTAGAAACTCGCCTAGTACCGCAAGAAGTACTCCTCCAAGCAAGGCTACGATAATTGATGTATGTACAGCCTTTGAAATACTCTTATGATCTTTTTGTCCAATAGATCTTGCGATAATAACATTACTGCCCAGTGAAATTCCAACGAAAAGATTGACCAGCAATCCAATCACAGGCGCGTTACTGCCCACTGCTGCCATAGCCTCCTTACCCGAAAACTGTCCGACTACTGCCAGATCTGCAGCGTTAAACAGCTGCTGCAAAACCCCCGTTACAGCAAGGGGCAGCGCATATTTGATAATCTTATCTCCCAACGAGCCGTTTATCATATCCATACGGCTTTTCATGTGAATCCCTTCTTTCTCACTATCTGCTAAATTAATTAAGAAGCAAACGCATCCTCTTTTACTGAGTGGTTACTCTTTTTGACCGCTCAGTATAACATCACCTGCATTTTGACTGAGCATTCCCGTACATCATGATATCATTTTATCACATTTATATTTTCTTAGCAAAAAAATATTGAAATATTCCAGTCAATCTGACCTAATATTTCTGCGTGCTTGCCTGTCCAGACATTTCAATCAAAACCCATTTCGTAAACATCCCCCCTTTATCAATGGTGAGTAGGAAAGAGCCATCTTCCCTACTCACCATAATAATGCATTAATTTCTAAATTCTAACCACTGCTGGATTTAGATTCAGAAATCATCCCGATGCCAATTTGCACCGAGGTATCAGCATCATCTGTCTGCCAATTTTTCATTTCGTTGCTGCTGTTGGTTATTCCTTTCTCTCACAAACCATTACCCCCTATTGGAGTCAAATCGAAAAAAGAACACACTTGTTAACGCATCGATGCCTCAAGAATATACACTATTTCCTCCGGTTTCAATACCGACTCAACCGATATGCTGCCAATGAGTTCTTTGTCCAGATTCCCATTAAAGTACATATCAATGCCAAATCCCGCAAATAATTCTACCATTTCTCATAAATGTCGTAGCTATAATTTTCTTCCTTACCAATCCCAAGCCTGCCAGAAGTCGCAATTGATGCACCATATAAGACAACTCCTCTGACATCCAGATTACTGGGATTCTCCTTCAACTGCCCTGCCGCCTTCAATACATTACGAATAACCGAAATTCCCGCATCATAAGAAACAGGATTTTTGTCCCCTATGGTGGAGGCAGAAAGCTGAACAAGCGTTACAAGTGCTGTGTATGCTGTCATCTCCTGATCTAAGGACATCGAATACCCCAGTACAAGAATTGCATAGTCAGCAGCTATTCCATACGCCGTACCAAAATCGTCTGTGCGTGAATCTGCGGCGACTGCTCCCAATCCATACTCAGATCCACTTGAAGGATAAGTTGGCATCAGCACCAGCGGAAGTTTTTCTAATTTATATGGATCTTTTTTGCCTCTCACATAATTCCATAAATCCTCTGTATGAAGGACGCCAAACGCAATCAGCTTGGCACAATCCATGACATTGGCTCCGCCTGCACCAAAAACCAGTTCAACTTTATTCTCTTTTGCTATACAAATGCCTAATTCAATATCCACACGCTCGCGCGAGGAATTTCCTGCTTCGTACAGCATTCCACCAGTCTGCACAACCGCACTTTTCACATCCTCGTAACAGCCATTTTCTTTTACGGAACCTCCTCCGTAGACAAAGAGCACTCTTTTTCCTTTTGTGATACTGCTCAAATCTTCCACTGGATTATTACGAAATAAGAGCTTGGTATCATTTCTTAACTGAAAATCTTTCATTCAATATCTCCTCCCGTTAACATTTTGTCTTATCGCCCTGTTTCTTTTATCAGCCCATTCTCCGTTAAGTACGCTGTAATCGCTCCCGTATCTGCGGGACGCGCAAACAAACCCTCATGAACTACTGCCCCAGGCGCACATTCTCGTACAAACTGCATTGACTGCTGAAACTGCCCCACATCCATTGACGCCGACTGGGTAAACGGATAAATGTCTACTCCTCCCAAATCATACGCTTCCAAAAACGTACCAATTATCATCGGTGCTGTGTGCCACCATATCGGATAGCTGGTTAGTATTCGATCATATTCTGCTATCGACTCTGGCAGATCCTTAATCGCAGGACGAGCATTCTTATCCCTTTCTTCCCTTGCAACCTCTGTTGTTGGCGTATATTCTGTTGGATACGGCGTGACCGGAACAATTTCGTATAAGTCGCCTTCTGTCTGGCTTTGGATAAACTCCGCCATCCGTTCCGTATTGTTTGACCACGAAAAATATACAACTAATATCTTACTTTGACCTGTCGGTTTTTCTGGATCTTCTGGCTTTTCTGGTTCGGTCGGCTCCTCTGGTTTTTGTTTAAATAAAAGATCCTTGATATTATGGGATACAATGCGGAACGATGCTGTCTTAGTCCCCGTATATCCACTGTCTGCTTTTGCCTTGATAATCACAAATGCCTTGCCTTTATTAATGTTGTTTACGATTTCGTATGTATAGGGCGTATTTGCGGTATCGCTCTCAAAATCCACTCCGCCAAGCGTGACCACCATTTTTTCCGGTTTTACTGATTTTCCAGTGTAATTTATCTTCGTAATTTTTTTGTTGTGTGCATCATAAAATGTTACCTTTGCATTGGAGAAATCTTTCGTCTTGTCACCTTTTGTCCATACAGTATAGGAACCCTTTACGGCATCTCTTTCATTTGGAAGAGTATAGTTTCCTTTTACCATCGGGATAATTTTTACATAAACTGCTGCCCTTCCATTTGAAAGCCTTACCGGATTGTCCTTGTTCATCTCCCGCGTACACTCCGCATCCGTATAATAGCGTATTTCATACTCTGATGGTTTCTGTGTTACGCCGCCAATGCTCACATAGGCATTAGATTTGTTTTCATGTCATCCTTTGCATTTACCTGAATACAATCTCTAACAGCCTCCTCCAAAAATTCTCCTGTATAAATCAATCGGCTTGCCTTTTCTTTGTCAATGGTCACGCCAAATTTTTTGGTGCTCTCCCTCTGTGCTGCCGCATTCTCCACAACTGTAACATCCACAAAAGTGCTTCCTCTGAAATTTCCTGCGCCGGTAATCGCAAGTGTTGTATTTCCGATGGTATTAAATACATCCGTCCTATTGTATGAAAAATCTTTAGATGTGAGTTTAATACTTCCATAGTAAATTGATAGTACAGGCAATTTTTTTCCCTGAACCACAACGATTTTGCTTTTGATTACATCCCCTGCGTTAATGCTCATGTACGGTAAAGAAGCAAGAAACCGAAAACAAGAGATAGACCGCCAGTACCACACTATTCCGAACCAAAGAAGCTAAAGACCAAAAGACAAGCATTATGGAAATGTGCATAACAGGCTATTCCGTCATGGGTAACTCTATTCACAGCACATGGAAAAGCTAAAGTGCAGCTTTCCCACATCCTGCAAACAGAGTTACCCACAACTCCATAAGATAGCCAGTTATACACATTCCCACGAATGCCTACGACTACGGAATCC
>CAMQTN010000161.1 GCA_947037115.1 uncultured Lachnospiraceae bacterium | reverse complement strand
ACCCCCATGAGCGCTAGTCTCGTGGGCTCGGAGATGTGTATAAGAGACAGTCGTAATAGTCGCCGAAAGAATATTCGATGTCTATATGTCGGTCAATTATAGGAGCATCATCGCATTCAAACACATCTATACGGTAAACAATTTCAGATACATCCTCGCTTAAATCATCCTCCGATATGCCGTTTTCCAAAGATAATTTTTGGCTTATCTGTTTGACATCATCCAAACTAATCATGATATCTGTCCTCCATATTCTAATTGATATACTGGAATAACGTCATCCGCCGCACCATCCATATCCGATGAACTTCGCCAGCCAATCCCAGTAAGGCGTTCTTTTTCCGCATTCAGGGCAGACGCACGTTCCATATACAAAAGGCAGAAACCGGATCGCTTCTTCATTTCCCATCCGGTGAAGCAGGCCCTGAAACCACACAGGTTCGTCCTCTATGGACTTGCCGTCCCATGGAGCAATCGAAACTGGTTCCATGCTGAAATAATCCTTGTCTGTGCGAAAAGAGATAACTTCCTCTTCCCAGCCGCACAGGCAGGCACCGATACATTCATCCCAATCCCTGCTAAACACATTCCACATCCCATATGCATGCATCCGGTTTCCAAGGACTGCAAGCGCAGAAAGGGCAAACACCTCCCTCCTCTCCCCCGTTGGAGCGTTTCCCAAGATTGCCGCGATATCTGGATTTGTGACCAATTTTTCTGTTTCACGGCGCAGCCCCCTCAGCCCTTCCTGAAATTCGCGGAAGTCTTCCGTATCAGGTTCGAGAGGCCACGCACCTTCAGCGGCGATGGCAAGGCCAATGTCCTTAATCAGAAATGCCTTATCTTCCGGAGAGAGTCTTGCACACAGAACCGCCAGATGGGGAAGGGCATAGGCTGTCATATCATAATAACTGGCCTGATGGCTCAAATCCCAGCTCAGTTCTTCCATGTTTTCACGGAAATCTCCTTTTCCTTCCATTAAATCACGAAGTATTTCATCCGTATCGCTTCCGGCAGATCCAAGTTCTTTCCAAATTGGGGAATCTAAAGAAATCATATATAAACCTCCATTTCTGTTTTCCGGTCCTGCAAAACAGTTGTGCATGACCAATCGTCTATCTGCAGCTCCTTACCACTGGAAAGCTATAATCCTGTTTTTTCCGATATGATCTGCAGCCATTTCTTCCTTTTCCCCAGCGAGATCTTTTCTGTCACGATTTCCCCGCTTTCTCTGTTTTCATAAGTAATCACCATCCCTATCGGAAAAAATCCCTGATTGCATTTTCCCAGTTCCTTAATACAGCTGTAAGGAATATGGATGTATTCGCATGAAAATCCCTTGGTGAGAATGACCTGCCGATCCGTAAAGATTGCCACGCCGCCCTGATTCCATGTCTCGATTCTTCCGACCAGCTTCTCCGTATAATTGATCGTGCTGCTGCCATATAGTTTTTCATCTGGCGATAACACACCCCTTTCCACAAGATTCTGCCTCTGCTTTTCTAATTTCTGTTCGTTCATTTTCAAAAACCTCCTCACTAAAACATATGCCTGATTATACCACTGCCGAACAGGTCTGCAAAAGCCCCCCGTCCAAATCGGCACATAAATCGGCAAAATCGGCATTTTAGACCAATATGGTTCAGAATTGCGATTGTCCATGAGATGACTCACCATTTCTATCGCAATCTTTTTGTCCTGTCATAACGTTTATTGCACGAGTTACCCCCTGTCCTCAACCTGCCTGACTTTATCTGACAGCAGGATATCAAGGATTGCGTTTCCAGTGTATCTGGTCGGTATCAGAGGCTTTAAGATGCCCCCTATCTGCTCAGCATCTTTCTTTGTTTCCTCTGTATTTCCCGACGCACTAAGGAACTGTCCAAAAATAACTTTTCATATTGTTTGTCTTTTTCTCCGATAACACCACTCAAAAATCAGTTACATAGCCCGCTATGCGCCTGATTTTTGAGCGGCACTCTCGAAGAAAAATCCTGCGCACTATTAAAAAGTTATTCCTTAACAGTTCCTAAGCCCCTTGATCGACTGTATGTGTCAGTTCACATCATGCAGGATCTGAAGTGTCTGATTATATTTCTGGTCCTGCTGCAGGTAATAGTCATACTGCAGTTTCGCCTGCTGTTCCAGAGCCCGTACTTTCATATCATAGGCTTTCTTTTCGTCGGCAGCTTTTATAAAATAAAGCAGATATAAATCCGCCAGCACGATACAGCACATATTGACAGCAAATATTCCACTGTTCAGGTCATGCGAAAGCCTCTGTATGATCACAAGCATATTGCTGTTATAAATATGGTATCGCCAATACCCGACCAGACGTAGACAAACCGATTCTGATAAGTTCTGTGATACCCCTCATCCATAAACTGAAACACAATACAGGTTACAATAAAGCAGGAAATCAGATAACAAAGCGCCATTAAAATCTTATCCATTGATACACCTCCATACCGCCTCTGGCGGCACTCATCTTTCATGAAAATAACGATTCATCTTTTCCTTAAAATCCGATACGCGTTTCTGCGTCAGCAGCAGTTCCTCCCCGTTGTCAAGATAAATGGTATAACCTTTGAGTCTTTTGATATGTGACAAATTGACAATACAATAGAAATCTCTCTCTGCGCTTTCATTGTGTTTCATTCTGGATGATCCACACTCCCATCAATCCAATTTCATTCTGTTGTATTAATCAGAAATTTTGCCATTTACTTCACACCTCAACTTCCGATTTGCCGACTGATTGCTGCTAAAGTATAGCACAAAACCAACCAACACTCTTCAATTTATTACAAAAAAAAAGAATCCTGTTCAACAGGACTCTTTTTTGCTTTTCTCTATATCACACCTATAAGACAATCGCCTCAATTTCATCAATAATCGACTGATACCCCTTGCTGTTATTCTTAATCGTATCAAAGATCACACTGCTCCAGCCTGCGATCTCAAGGACACCAAGGCGATAGTTAAAGACCGATTTGCCGCTGGTGGAGCGGATATTGACACAGACCGTCCTGCACTGCGGGTTAATCTGCCGGAACTCCCTGAAAAGCCGTTCAAATTCACCTCTGGGGACACGGGAAGTTTCATCCCAGCCTCCCGAGCCATCTTTTCCAATCACCATGTCAGAGAAGATAACAAGGTTGTCGATATGCTTTTTCTCCCTGATGCAGGTTTCCAGAAAGATATATAAGCCGTTTTCCGTAGAGGGGCCGCATTTTGCACCTTCGGCATAACTGCGCCGGGCAAAATCCAGCATGCGCTCACTACGGTTCAGCGACTGCGCAATCAGTGTATCGCCAAACAGGCCAAGGTATACGTCATTTTGCCTGTAGGCCAGCATAGCGCCAAAGAGGTTGCCGATTGCCGCACAGGTTGTCCTGGAAAATTGACTGACACGGCTATGTCCGCCAGCGTCGCCACGCACAGAGCCGGAATGATCGACTAAAATCGCGGTATTTCCCTCCAGACATTCAATGTTTTGGCAGGAAATTTCCAGTGCGCCTTCAATGGCATCCAAAAGCTGCTGTTTCCTTTTGTTAAATTCATCTTCGCTTCCCAGATTCTGCTTATCGGATTCAAAAGCAATCTGCGTATGGTTTGTTCTGCCATAGCTAAGTTTTTCGATCTCCGTGTAGGCGGAAGCGAAGCGGAAGGGAAGAAGGCGGGAATTTCTTATTTTCTCCTGCTGGTTCAACTGTTCGCAGGCTTCCCCTATCATCTCTGGTGCATTAAGGAATATATTGCGCAGGTTGCGCAAAAGGTTAAACACAGGCATCCCTTTTGGGCTTTCCAATACAGCTTTAATCGCCTGCGCTTTATTTTCCAGGGCATCTCCCTGCTTTTGACCTGCGGCAGTCATCTCTTTTTCCAGAATCCTGGACTCGTACATGGTATGGAGGTTTTTACCGCGGTTTTTTATGATATCTGCATAAGCTTCGGCCTTTTTGCCAGAAGCTTTGGGGTGCAGCAGGTTAAACAAATCAATCAGTGAAATCGATTTGCGGGTCATTTTATATTTATCCAGCTGGTAGATATCAAATTTTTCCAAAGCCTTTTTAAAACCCTTGCGCATTGCATTCGGAAGCGCGTTATGTTTGATATCATAGCAGGCTAAGATTTCACTGATATCATCCGGGCGCACTACAATGCGTTCATAAAACCGCCTTCCCCATTCCGTACCAGAGACGCGGTCAGCCAGGATAGCTGCCAGAAAATGGGAGCTTGAACGCATATTGGCTGTCTGGCGGGCGTAGATTGCCGTCTTTGCCACAAACAGCGGGTCGCAGCCATCGGCTGCGGCTTTAATTTTCGCTACAGCTTCATCTTCTGTTTCATAATAAGAACGGGTCATAAATGTCGTCAGCACAGAGGAAACTAAATTTTCCTTCTCCGACATCACATAGGCCAATTCGCCCATTTCATTCACAGCCATTTCGGGGCTGCTTTTTGTATTATATTTAGACATAGTTCTCACCTTAGATTCCGTAAATAGAAAAAACTTTGGACAAAGACTGAGAGAGAGAGTTTAGGCTTGCGCCTTCGATTGGATTCGAACCAACTACAAATTTGTCCCAAACAAATTGCTCTACCAGATGAGCTACGGAGTATCTCTCTCATTAGTACCAAAGTTTTTAATCACATTATAATATGTTTCGTTTTTATTCGGAACGAGATCGAAACAGAGGAGTCTTTTCAAAACCTTTACTGGATTATAATAACTTTCGAAGTATCTCTGTTTCTTAGTATCCGAATAAACAACAGTTTACCATTTCTATCCGATTTTGCATAAAAAACCTTGATTGCCCATGGATCTTACTGATTTTTCTTTATTATACGTAAAATATCTGTGACTGTCAATACTTTTCTACTTTGGATATCCTGGCTAAATCAGAACATGAAAAGGAATATTTTTTCAATATCGCGTCACTGCCTGTTCCAAGTCTTTTATGATCTCCGGCCATATTGATAACACACTCTAAGGAATTGTAGGAAAATAAGTGATGCAGATTGCGCAGGATATTTCTTTGAGGTGA
>CAMQTN010000160.1 GCA_947037115.1 uncultured Lachnospiraceae bacterium | reverse complement strand
TCGTGCAGGAAGCGGTACAGCATAAGATGAAACGCCAAATAGCAAAAGCCGGAGTAAAGAATATTCGGGTACATGACCTTAGACATTCTCATGTGGCGTACTTAATCAATAAGGGAATAGAACCGCTGTTGATAAAAGAAAGAGTAGGACACAAGGATATTCGCATTACACTAAATACCTACGGACACTTATATCCTAATCAGCAACGGAGAGTGGCAGACTTACTTGACAATGAAAAAGGAAATAGCCCCGACAGCGGCAACTGTTAGGGCTGTGATAACTGGAAAACCTCTGTTATCAATCTCACAATATCAGTATAGCAGAGGTTTCTTCCAGTGGCAACGATTTTTCAGAAATGGAGGGCATTATGGAAGAAACAAAAACAGAATTACAGTTGATTAAATTGTCGGAGATACAGTCGCAGGAAGTTTCTTGGCTGTGGTTTCCGTTTATCCCTTATGGCAAGCTGACAATCGTACAAGGCGATCCGGGGGACGGAAAAACAACATTTATACTCAATATAGCGGCGAAACTGTCTAAGGGAGAAAGTTTAGACGGTGGAATGAATTTTACAGAGCCTTTGAATGTCATCTATCAGAGTGCGGAGGACGGTCTTGCCGATACGGTAAAGCCCCGCTTGGAACAGGCGGGGGCAGACTGTGAGAAAATCTCTGTCATTGATGAAAGGATAAAATCACTTTCCATGATAGATGAACGGTTAGAGCAAGCTGTTATAAGGACAGGCGCAAAGCTGTTGATTTTAGACCCGATACAAGCCTATTTGGGCGGCGGTATGGATATGAACCGGGCAAACGAGGCAAGGGATATGACGAAAAAATTAGCGACACTGGCAGAGAAATATCAGTGTGCGATTGTCCTTGTCGGGCATATGAACAAAGCGGCAGGAAATAAGGCGGCATACAGGGGCATGGGTTCGATTGACTTCTTTGCAGTCGCAAGAAGCGTTCTCTTAGTCGGTAGTGTAGAGGGCGAGGAAAATGTAAGGGCTGTGGTGCAGATTAAAAACAACCTTGCAGCATTCGGACACCCGAAAGCGTTTGCACTGTCGGAGGGCGGTTTCCAATGGCTGGGGGATTATGAGATTACGGCTGATGAAGTGTTAGGCGGCATTGCTCCCAAAGCAAATAAAATGGAACAGGCGAAGAGGTTACTTCGGGAATTGGCAGAAACAAACAATGCCATGCAGAGCAATGAGGTTTTCAATCTAGCGGACGAACAGGGCATTTCAAAGCGGACACTGGAAAATGCGAAGAAAGAGTTAGGTGTCCGGGCGAAGCGGATAAACAATACATGGTATTGGGAACTGGATAAAATCAGACAGTGACGGACAGGCAAGGTAACAGCGCAACAATGCAGAGTATTAGAATTTTGCAGTCTTGGAATTGCACTCTTGAAGATTGTAAGGTTGCAAAGATTATAGACATTGCAATGTTGCGGTGTTGGGAGAAAGCCGGAAAGCGTTGGCAGAAAGGCGGCGAAAAGCCGCTCCGTCCGTAGGACGGAATAGCTCCCGGCAGGGCACAAAGGCGCTTTTGATTTACTTTCGGCGAAAGTAACAAAGCCTATGCCTGACGGCACATATATTAGCAGATATGGAGGTGGTGATATAGTGGAGAGAACTATCAGCGGCATGTTGGGGAAAGGTTCAGAGAATCATAATAAAAGAAGATTTAATGCAAAGCACATAGACAGCACACGAACAAAGTACAATGTGGAGTTCTGTCAAGAGAATATCAAAGAAGTATATCACAAATTATTTGATGATGCGTTGGAAAGGTATAATGCGAAGCAGAAACGCAATGACCGAAAAATAGACAATTATTATAAAAAGATTGAGCATAGCAAACAGGAAAAGCCATTCCATGAAGTTATTTTGCAGATTGGCAATAAAGATGATATGAATGCAAGAAGTGAAAACGGACAGTTGGCAAAAGAAATACTGGTTGATTTTATGCAGGATTTTCAGCGGAGAAACTCGCATTTGTATGTATTTTCAGCGCATCTTCATATGGACGAAGAAACGCCGCACGTCCATATTGATTTTGTTCCCTTTATTTGTGGCAGTAAACGAGGGCTTGACACAAGGGTATCATTAAAGGGGGCGTTGGCAGAACAGGGATTTCACGGCGGCAGCAGGGGTGAATCAGAATGGAACCAATGGATGGAATCGGAAAAGCAGGAGCTTTCAAAAGTAATGGGGCGGTATGGAATACAGTGGAAACACTTACGAACACATAACAAACATCTTTCTGTACTTAATTATAAGAAGCAGGAACGTGAAAAGGAAGTTGCAAAATTGGAGCAGGCATTGTCTGTTGAAAAAGCAGAGTTATCCGAGATTGTCAGCCGACAGATTTTGGCAGAGCAGGAAACGGAGCAGATAAGAAACGAGGGTGTAGCAATCCGGCAGGAAGTATCGGAGCTTTCAGTAATCAATCATCTTCTGAAAGAGCAGATGGAAGCATTGGCAGAGGATAAGGAAAAATTTTTATCTGAAAATGAAAAGTTAGAAAAACAACAGAAAGGGTTACAGCAGGAAATTAATAAAATGGTGCAGTCGAAGGAAGCTATGGAACGGAATATACACGCCTATGATGAAGACGCAAAATGGCAGCTGGCAGAGCCGGGTATGTTGATGAGCGCAAAATCTTATCGGGAGAAAAACGTGGTACCGCTTGTAACAAGGCTGAAAGATACTGCAAAAAGCCTTACGATAAAGTGTGTCAGACTTACAGAAGAAAATAAGAAGCTAAAGGCAAGAGTTGCAAAACAGGCAGAGAATGTTGAGTTCTATAAGGGCAGGGTACATGAGCAATCTTCCCGATTAGGGCAGTTGCAGGAAAAGGCGGATGATTTTGAACGTGTAAAACAGCATATCGGGGCAGATAAGATTGATGCGATTATAACAAATGTAAGAGGACTGGAACGGATTGCGCAAAAACAGAAACAGTACAACAGAACATATAGAACCAGCAGATGAGAAAGGATTGATATAATGGATAACAGAAATTGGGAAGGAATGTATTCTATAGAGAATATCGCAAGCTGTGAGTATAATATAGATAATGGCTACGTGGAAGTGCATTTTACAGATAAGAATATCTTGCGAATAAAGTGCGAGGAAGTAGAATCCAGTCTGAACACCACAGAACAGTCGCTCGCAAAGCTGCACAAACTGTTAGATGATAAGCCGATAGAGTATGTTGCAATGGCATTGTCAGGAGAGTTGCAAGCATACTGTGATATAGAGGCAGATATGGTAAAAGGTATGTTTGGCAATATCGTTCAGAGTTATTTGAAGCAAGGATATAGTAAAGCTATGGCAGAAGCAATGGCGAGAGAATTTTTCAGATATGAAAGTTGAGGAGAACATGACAGATATAGAAAAGGGTGTAATGGTGCGGTTATGTGCAAAAATTTTGGCAGAAACAGACCTCTATGAAGCGGATGCAGAAGTATGAGATTTGATAGACTGGGTATGCGTTTCAGGACAGATGAAAGAAAATAACAATAAAATCCGCAGCCTGACAGGAGAATATAAGCAGATAGAGCCAGAATGTAGAAAAGGTATCAGAGAAAAAATGGAGCGCATGAAAGAATTATGTGAGGAGCGAAACAGTTTGTACGAAAAGCAGAATGAGTTGAAAGGACAAAGGGAGAAATTAGAGCGGAGTTTTGTGAGATAAGGAAAGAGGGTATGGCGGTTGTTCATGCCCTTTTCCAATAAGGTAAGTTTTCTTAATGATTTTATGGACATGGCGCTAGCGCCATGTAGAAGAAAGCAAATAAAAAAGAATGTTGATATAACAGTTTGCAAGGTAAAGCAGGGAATCATATTTTTATAGAAAAAAGTGCGTTTATGTGGTAATATACAAGGGAAAAGATAAAACATATTATGTTCTTTAGATATAATGTAAGGAGAAGAAAATGTTAGACTGCGTTGTTGAACGTACAAATAAATATATTGACAGTATGCCTAAAAAAGAACGCAAAAAATATGGTCAATTCTTTACAAGTAAAGATACGGCTCGTTATATGGCAGGGTTATATAATATTTCCACAAATCAAGCCCAAGTTAGTATTTTAGACGCAGGAGCTGGGTCAGGGATATTGTCATGCGCACTTGTTGAAAAATTAGAGCAGATTGATTCCATACAGAAAATTGAATTGACTTGCTATGAGAATGATAAGAATATAGTAAATCTTTTAAAGGAAAACTTGCAAACTTGTCAGGAAAAGTCTAAAAAGGATATTCAGATACAGATTATCACAGACAATTATATTACAAGCCAGTATTTGGATTTTAATCATATGATAGGAGGCAACCCCAATCCTAAGAAATATGATTTTGTAATTGGAAACCCTCCATATATGAAAATATCCAAGGATGCGCCAGAAGCGACAGCTATGCCGGAGGTTTGTTATGGCGCACCGAATTTATATTTTATTTTTGCGGCAATGGGGCTATTTAATCTGAATGATGATGGGGAAATGGTGTATATTATTCCACGCTCATGGACTTCTGGGGCTTATTTTAAGCGTTTCAGACAGTATTTTCTGACAGAAGGGAAATTAGAACATATCCATTTGTTTGTAAGCAGAAATAAGGTATTTGATAAAGAGGATGTTTTACAGGAAACGATTATTATAAAAGTAAAAAAGACACATAAAACACCAGAAAAAATAACAATTACTTCTTCACAGTCAAATAATGATTTTGACAATCTAACTTCCTTGACAGTGCCGTATAACCTTGTGGTGTCAGGTAATGATTTTTATGTGTATTTGGTAACGAATAAAGAAGAAATTTCTGTATTGGAACGATTACAAAAGTTTGATAAAACCTTGCCGGATATTGGGCTGAAAATGAAAACTGGACTAACGGTTGACTTTCGTAACAGGGAGATTCTTCGTGATGAAGCAGAAGAAGGCGCAATTCCGCTTTTTTATTCACAGCATATCAGACAGGGGGAAGTTCAGTTTCCTATTCAAAAAGAACACGAGTATGTTGTGACAGATCAAAGAGGGTTAATGCAGGATAATCGGAACTATTTGTTTGTAAAGCGTTTTACTGCAAAGGAAGAACATCGTCGACTGCAGTGCGGAGTATATTTATCAAAAAATTATCCGCAGTATAGGAAAATCAGTACGCAGAACAAGATTAATTTTGTAGATGGATTGATAACGGAAATGTCTGAGTGCCTTGTGTATGGACTGTCTCTTATACACATCTCCGAGCCCACGAGACTAGCGCTCATCTCG
>CAMQTN010000159.1 GCA_947037115.1 uncultured Lachnospiraceae bacterium | reverse complement strand
GATATATTGTAATTATCCACTATCTCACTTTATACTCATATTATTTATCGGTCAGAAAATGAATATTTTAATATGTTCCCAACGAACCACTTTTTCCTTCTTACTTCCGAAGCCACGGACTGAGATACACGTCCTCGACAGGCCAGGGATAAACCGCCGGACTCGCCCCACGCTCATTTGGCCGGGAGCTTGTGACCTGAATGGCAAAACGGTACGACGCGCCCGGTTCACTCACAAACTCTCCACGGATCCGGATTCCCGGCCAGTCCCTGTCAAGCATTTCTTTTTTAGAGATAATATTACTCATGATATATTCCCCTGTCTCATCATAAACAAAAACTTCAAAAAAGTCCCTGTCGTCATAATCATCCCAGTTGCTGAAAGACGCATAATATACTCTGCTGTCCGTCTCCACATCTTCTCTCATAATCCAGGCAAGGTCTTTGGGCGCAGCCAGTCCGGGCGCATCTTCTCCTGTATATGCAAATACATCCGAAAGCACATAGGGGCTGTCCGCATATGTAACGCCATCCCCGGCGGCACGCACTGCAAAATAATAATAGCCATTATCCCAAAATTCACATGACAGATTCAGATCAAAAAATTCTTCCCCATCATCACTTCCCCGCATTTTGCTTTCGGCTCCCCATTCACCCGTATCCAGATCCGGCGGCGTCGGTGTATCGCATCGATACAGTCTCCAATCGTAATCCACTTCCCCGGCCACACCAGATTCCGGCACATTGCCCCACACTGCAATGCCTGTCTCTCCATCCCAATGTGGACTGGCCGGCGACGGCAGCTCAATTAAGCCCTCGTTGCCTGACGGTAACGTTTCCTGCGGCCTGATCCGCTCCGGCACAACATTCCACGCAAAGATAAAAATAGCTAACAGCGCTGCTGCTGCGCAAAGACTGCTCCGGCGCACATGAAAAAAGGCATTTTTCACCTGACGGACAGATTGATACCGTTTATCCGGATCCAGGTTGGTACATTTGGAAAGAATTGTTTTATAACGCAGTATCCGGCCTTTGCCGCTCAAAATCTGTTCCAGCGTGACGCCCATGGCATAGATGTCCGCCCGCTCGTCAGTCTGGGAAAATCCGTACTGTTCCGGCGGCGCATATCCTCTGGTGCCAAGCTGTATGGTATCCTGCTCCAGATCATCCTTGGGTATGCGCGCCGCGTCAAAATCAATCAGGCGGATATGTCCATCCTTCGCAAGAATCATATTTGACGGTTTGATATCGCGATGAATAATTCCCTCTCCGTGTAAAAATTCAAGGACAGAGCAGAGCTCCCTGACAATATTCAAAAACTGTCTGTTTGACAGCTCCGTACTGCCGACCCCTGATCCTTCTATATATTCTTCAATGACAGTTGTGGAATCGTCGGTCAGAATAACCTCATACAGTTTGGGCAGATAGGGATGCGTAAGCCCTTCCAATTTCAGATAGACCGAATGCCTGCCTTTTAATTCTTTTCGGATAAAAAGCCGCTCTCCATCCTGCTCCCGCACCAGATGCACCGTACTCTTTTCGCTCTGTTTCAGTAGTTTTATCTCTTCGTATCCCATACTTCCTTTGTTCCTTTCACCCACTGCCAGAAATACTCGCCAAACAAAAAAACATTATAGGTAAATTGAGGCTGATTTTGGTCTACCTTCGGTAGACATTATTCATTTCTGCCCAAACCTTTGTCAAAGAGTTGTCACATTTTAAGGAAACAGATATAATACTTTATATAGAACACAAAAGACAGGTGAAAAAAATGTACAGCAAGTCAACAGACGAATTAAAGCATGAAATCAAAACGGTGACAGACATTGAGGACTATCTGTCTGTAAACAGAGATCATTTCATAAAAGAAAGCCTGTCCCAACATCTGCACACGCTCCTTGCGCAAAAAAAACTCCGCAGGGCAGCCGTGATACGCAATTCGCTGCTTGGCAGAGCCTATGTCTACCGAATCTTTGCCGGTCAGAAAATTCCCTCCCGGGACAAGCTGATCGCCCTGGCCTTCGGCATGCATCTTACCGATGATGAGACGCAAAAACTGTTGAAACTGTCCGGGAACAGAGAATTATACGCAAGGGACGAACGCGACGCGCTGATCCTGTTTGCCCTGCAGCGGAAAATGACTGTCATGGACACAAACAGTCTGCTTTTCGAACATCATTTCGCAGTGCTGGATACTTCGAAAGAATAATTTCCCAAAAATCTGCACCAATTCATACATACCGCCATAAAATAATCAAAAGTCCCTCGGGAGCTATCTCATGCCCAATAATCAAACGACACCCCGAATTGCTTTTACAAATCTTCTCCTGCGCGATCACCCGGATGCCGCCGCATGGATCAATGGCAATACCAAAAACCCAAAATTAAGCGGCACGGTCAAATTCTATCATACCACCTACGGAGGCGTGCTGGTGGAGGCGCAGATTTTCGGTCTTCCGAACAAAGAAGTCCCCGGCTCAAGCAATTTCTATGCCATGCACATACACGAATCCGGAGACTGCAGTGACGATTTCGCGCACACGGGGACACACTATAATCCCAGGGATGCCGCCCATCCAAATCATGCCGGCGACATGCCGCCCCTCCTTGGCAGTCAGGGATATGCCTACAGCGTATTTTACGACAAAAGATTTGCCATCACAGAAATCATAGGAAAAGCTGTGATCATACATGAAAAACCTGACGATTTCACTTCTCAGCCTTCCGGGAACGCGGGTGAGAAAATAGGCTGTGGGGAAATCAAGTGGTTCGTCTGACCACACTGCTCATCCTTCTGCATCTGTCAGCGCTGTCCTGATCCTGTCCATGGCATCCTGCAGCACGCTTCTCGGGCACGTTACATTGATTCTCTGGAAGCCTCTTCCACTGTCCCCAAAGATTTTGCCGCTGTCCAGCCACAGCTTTGCCTTATGAATCATCAGGTCGTCCAGTTCTTCTACGGAAAGCCCGGTCCCTGCAAAATCCAGCCAGACAAGATAGGTTCCCTCATGCTCCGTCATGGTGACGCCCGGCAGTTTTTCCTCCACATAAGACTTAACAAACCCGATGTTGCCACGGACATATTCGAGCATGGCAAGATACCACTCCTCCCCTTTGCCGTAGGCCGTCTCACAGGCAATCAGCCCCATCACGCCAAGCTGGCTGATCCCCGCCGCATCAAGCTGCTTTCGGAAACGTTTCCGCAAATCCCGGCTGGGAATAAAAATATTCGACATCACCATCGTCGCCAGATTAAAAGTCTTGCTCGGGGAGGTGCAGATAATACTGATATCCTCGTACTCCTTTTTCAGGTTTGCAAACACGGAGTGTCTGCCTCTGAATATAAAATCATGATGAATCTCATCGCTCACCACAATCACGCCATGAGCCACACAAATATCCCCCAGACGGATCAGCTCTTCTTCCGTCCAGACACGCCCTACGGGATTGTGGGGATTGCAGAGAAAAAACAGCTTTATCTGATTCTCAACCACTTTTTTCTCAAAGTCCTCAAAATCAATATGATAGCGGTTGTCCTCTCCCCTGTACAGGGTGTTGCTCACAACGCGTCTGCCGTTATCCTCAATCACCTCAGAAAAAGGGTAATAAACCGGAAGCTGTATCAGCACTGCGTCGCCGGGCTCCGTGTAAGCTTTCACAGCCATGGCAAGCGCTGTCACCACTCCCGGCGTCTTGACAAGCCAGCTCTCCTCCGGCCGCCAGTCATGATGTTTTACCATCCAGTCCCTCACAATCTCAAAATAAGGAGTCTGCACCTCACTGTAGCCAAAGATGCCCTCCCTCACCCGCTCCACCAGTGCATCCTCTATGTAGGAGGAGGTTTTAAAATCCATATCCGCCACCCACAGCGGCAGTACATCCTCCGGCATACCATAGCTTGCCGCAAAATCATATTTTAGGGATCTGGTATTTTTCCTTTCTATTATCTGATCAAAATCAAGGTTTCTCTCCGCCATCTCGATTCCTTTCCTCACCTCAAAGATTCTCTCTGCTCTTTTTCTGCGCCCCTGCCTCCCGGAACACTTCTGCCAGCTCATTTAACAGATCGTCCCCGTCCTCGATGCCCACCGACATGCGAAGGGTGCTCTCCGTGATACCGTTCCGTTCCCTGATCTCCTGCGGGACGTCGGCGTGGGTCTGTGTGGTTGGATAAGTAATCAGGGTCTCCACCCCGCCGAGGCTCTCTGCGTACTGGATTAACTTGACCTTCTCCAAAACCGCCAGGGCAAGCTCTCTGCTCTCCAGTTGAAAAGTAAGCATAGCCCCAAAACCCCTCGCCTGTCTCTTCATGATTTCATGCCCCGGGTGCTCCGCAAGGCCCGGATAGATGACCTCGGTCACACCTGGCTGCTCCTTAAGCCACTCCGCGA
The DNA here is from genome assembly GCA_947037115.1 of uncultured Lachnospiraceae bacterium. Lineage (GTDB taxonomy): Bacteria > Bacillota > Clostridia > Lachnospirales > Lachnospiraceae > UBA3282. Next base: position 936 of record CAMQTN010000159.1, on the reverse strand, counting down.
TCCGCTTTGCGTTCTCCTGCGCTTTTTCCATGCGGACGCCAAGGGTTTTGACGCCGCGCAGAATAAGCCAGCTGTCAAGAGGCGCAAGTCCCGCTCCCGTGGTCTTAATCAGAAAGCGCAGCCTCTCCCTCACGTCCTCCCTGTTAGTGACAAGAAAACCTGCCAGCGTATCGTTGTGTCCGCCCAGATATTTCGTGCCGCTGTGGATCACAATGTCCGCGCCAAGGTCAAGGGGATTTTGGAAATAAGGAGACAAAAATGTGTTGTCCACGATCAAAAGCGCGCCGTGCCGCCTTGCAGTCTCCGCCGTCTTTCTGATATCTGTCACATGCATCATCGGGTTGGTGGGCGTCTCAATATAGACCGCCTTCGTATTCTCTTTGAAATAATTTTCTATATTCTCTTTATAACAGTCAATGCTCGTAAAGTCAACGCCGTTTTTCCGGGAAACATGCTCAAACAGACGGATGCTCCCGCCGTACAGATCTGCGTCCACAATCAGATGATCCCCAGGTGCAAACAACTCCATCATCAGAGAAATGGCCGCCATACCGGAAGACAATGCCAATGCGTCAGTGCCGTTCTCCAGAGAAGCCACCACCTTTTCCACCTGCTCCCTTGTCGGGTTCTGCAGTCTGCTGTAATCAAAGCCGGTGCTCTCCCCTACCGCCGGATGTGCGTAGGTGGCCGTCTGGTAGATCGGATAGCTGATCGCGCCGTAATGGGTAAGCCGCGCCCCATCCTCCTCCAAGTGAATACATTTCGTTCCGATTCCCCTTGCCATACTCTCCTCCTGTATCTCCCCGTCCGCTCTGTTTCGAATCAGGTTTATTTTTTCTATTAAGTATACCAGATTAGTAGGAATTACTAAATACCCATATTTCCTATTTGATAAATATGAAATATATTTACACGCAATCTGTTTTTCCCGCAACA
>CAMQTN010000158.1 GCA_947037115.1 uncultured Lachnospiraceae bacterium | reverse complement strand
AATCGGTCGGTGGCTTAACCGAGAAACAGAAAAAGGATCCTTCAGGTTCGGTTTTGAGGGTATGTTGCCCTTAAGAACAGCAAAGACTTTGCAAAGCCAGTGCGGAGAATCGCAGGGCGGTTCCCTGGCGATTAATTTGCGAAGCAGATTTACCGCAATCCTCGATAGCTCAATGGTAGAGCACGCGGCTGTTAACCGCGGGGTTGTAGGTTCGAGCCCTACTCGGGGAGTTAAGTGAATAATTTATCACAAAACCTGTAGACAGAGATGTTTACAGGTTTTTATGCATTTTGCTTCTCCTCTAAAAAACTGGGTTCGAAATATACAGCAAAGGTTAACGCAGCCGTTATGGTTACATATCGGGATGCTATGTAAAAATAGGAAGATTTGGCATTGGATCGGATCTTCAATATCAAGATGTTGTTGAGGGTTCTCTGATATTGATTGCGGATAGGGTTGTAGATTTGATTTATCTCAAATATTTGAAAGCAAAATAAACTATGAGAATGATGTTCGGGTAGAAACTTATCCTTTTGCAAGAGAAGCGGTTCGTGAGGCTGTCTATAATGCGTTGATTCATTGTAAATGGGAAGACGGAATTCCAATCCAGATTCGGATTGAGGATAAAAACATGTATATTAGTAATGCATGTGTATTTCCAAGTGATTGGACAACTGAAAATTTGATGAGAACTCATAATTCCAGACCTTATAATCCTGATTTGGCCGGTACATTTTATCGTGCCGGATATATCGAAGCATGGGGACGTGGAATTCAAAAAATTTGTGAAGCATGTGAAGAACTGGGAGCGCCAATGCCTGAGTATATTTTGATAGGTGATGACTTGACGGTGAAACTTTCAGCTTTTGAAAGTGCTGCTATATCTGAACCCAAGACGCCAAAATGGCGGATTAAATGGCGGTTTGGCAGATAGAATTATTATGGTAATATTATCTAACAAGGAAGTTACGATTACTGAAATATCGGATATATTAACTATTCCGAAAAGGACAGTTGAGCGCGAAATAAAAAACCTTCGTGAAAGTGGGAGAATTACACGTAAGGGAGGAAGACGATATGGATATTGGGAGATTATGTAGATGGAAGTAAAAGGACAAGGGTAATATTTACAAGAGATTACTATACATGATTGGATGAATGAGAAATGGCAAAACGAATGAATAGAAATATTGATATTAAAAGCAGAGGAGTACAACAAAGTGTAAGTAAATTAGATGGTTTTTTGAGAGCAGAGTATAATTCTGAAAAAATTATCTGGAATATTACGCGGGATTAGAAACATTAGATAAGGTGACCAGTATTAAAGACCAGATTATCTATGGGAGACGTGGAACAGGGAAAACACATTTATTAAAAGCATTACAAGAAAAATTGTTAGCAGATGATCAAAAGTATTTGCCAGTATATATTGATTTGCGTACTTTTAAACCAACCTTGGAAAGTGATAATGATTTGTATTATGCATTGATTATTTTTATATTAGCTTTGTTGGAAAAGTTTAACAGAAGTTACGACACGTAACCGTATCAATGGTAGAGCACGCGGCTGTTAACCGCGGGGTTGTAGGTTCGAGCCCTACTCGGGGAGGTTAAGGAAAACCCGTAAACGTCTATGTTTGCGGGTTTTGCTATACTAAAATTTTTATAATCAGACAAAGAAATAGATTGCACGGCTGTTAAAACGATCATGTGATCGGTAATCGAAAACAGACAGGGGCATTTCAGTTTACCTTATAATTTGAATAGGAATAAACTGTCAGGCCTGCAAACAGCGGAATTTCAATCACATATGCACACAGCATCACATGGGGAAGCCAGATGGCGGCAGGGCCGATATTCCAAAAATCAAATTCCGCGGCGGCGTACAGCATACTTGTCTGCAAGCCGGTTCCGCCTGCCGGAAGAATGCTGTAAATCCAGATGCCGATTTCATCAGGCAGGGCCATATAAATGATAATTGGTAAAAGGCAAAACAGAAGCGCGGTTGACAGGCAGACCGCTACATTTTTAAATTTTGACGAAAGAAATAAGGTTAAACTGACCACAGCCAATATACTGAGCAGCCCGGATACGGCGAGATACACCTGAAGCTGCCCGATATCCATATCTGGCAGATTGATAACGGAATACAGCATCTGCATGGAGGTTTTGGTGCATTCCCAGCCCCAGAGGCTGTTGGATACAAAGATATAGACAGCAGTGCAGAGACTGTAGGCGGTTGTGCAGATCAGAAATACAGATGCTGTCTTGATGATGGCAAATTTTGCCTTTCCGAATTTGGTACAGCGGAATATGTCGTCGGCACCGGTCTGATAATCGGAAGTAAATACAGGCGCGGTGATCAGCGTACAGAAAAGCATAATTAAAAATGCAAGGAGGATCTGATAATCCATGCCATCGGTGCTGTATCCCGGAAAAAACAGATAGGGCTTTTTCACCTTACCGTATAAATCCATGGCGACCCGCTGGGCGGCCGGATGATTTTTCTGTTCCTGTTTCATCAGCGACGCGATGCGCTCTTCGCACACGTTGTAATAGTCGTCTACTTTTTCCGGGTCAATCTCCATAATGGAAGGGGCGACTCCTGTATCCGGATTGGCATAGGCTTCCCGGATGCCATGTAAAAGAGGGGCATAGGGAAGGATTTCCATTTCATAAACGCCCTCGGGCAGATCATAAGAAGTGTCTACGCCGTATTTGGTAAGACAGGCCTGATAGTTTTCCACGGCCTGTCTTACCTTTTCGGGAGTAACGGTTCCGCTGATATCTGCCTGCAGCTGTTTCTCATAAGAAATGGATGCTAATCCCTTTAGCACAACCGTTTCGCCGTCCGTGCCGGTATAGCTGTTGTAAGAAAAGGTAATGGGCAGCCATGCCAGGATAAAAGAAAGCAACAGGGCTAAAAACAATAAAATGAGTGTGAATCGGGTTTTCAGGATTCTTTTTAGTTCTACTTTTAATAAGCGCATGACAATTACCTCCTGTCGATGGTTTCCTGTGGAAACAGCCATAAATATAAGTCTTCCAAGTGGGGCGCCGTGGGCTTTGAATCTTCGGTACAGGGAGAGTCGGCCAGATAACGGATGGATATCCTGCCGTTTTCCTCGTTGCGGATATTTATAATGGGCAGTTTTTGCTCGTATGCCGGGAGGCGGTTCAGCGGTATCCGGGCAGTCCAGACCTTTCCCTCCACCAGCTTTACCAGTTCCTCGGTCGTTCCCTCTGCAAGCAGTTTTCCTGCCTTCATAACCGCATTCCGTGTGGCGATGTATTCCACATCGGAAACAATATGCGTGGAGATCAAAACGATGCGGTCGTGGGCAAATTCGGAAAGCAGGTTGCGGAACCGGACCCGTTCGCCGGGGTCAAGCCCGCTGGTGGGCTCGTCCAGAATCAGGATTTCCGGCTCGTTTAACAGAGCCTGGGCAATACCGACCCGTCGTTTCATGCCACCGGATAATTTTGTGATTTTTTTATTTCTGACATGGGATAAAGTCAACTGCTCAAGGAGTGTGTTGATCCGGCGTTTACTATCCCTGCTGGTAAGTCCCTTTAGGACCGCCACATATTCCAGATAGTCTTTGACCGTAAATTCTGGATAAAAGCCGAACTCCTGCGGAAGATAACCGAATATATCCCGGTAACTTTCTTTTAGTTCGCTTATGGGGATACCGTCGTAGCGGATCTGCCCGGAAGAAGGCTTCATGATGCCGGCAATCATCCGCATAAGGGTGGTTTTTCCTGCGCCGTTTGCGCCCAGAAGACCCCATACGCCGGGGGTGATCCGCAGGGAAACATCGTTCACTGCCGTGATATCTTTAAATTGTTTTGAAATATGCTCCATACATAATTCCATCGTTCCAGTCCTCCGTAATCATTTTTTTTTGCCGCTCTTGGCGGCGGATTTTTTCAGCCGGCAAGGTCAGACAATCTGCGTTTCCGTGAAGGAGGACGCAAGTATGATATGACGAAGCTGCCAGGCACAAAAGACAAAAAGCAGGCCGCAGATAACCGCCCAGACCGTGGGGAAAGCCGGCTGCAGGAAAAAGGTATACCGTTCGGGAAGAACGGAAAACACGAACATTAAGGAAGCGCAGAAGAGAAAGCTTCCCACGAGGAAGGACCGGGGAGGCAGATGCCCAAGCATGAACAGACAGCCGCAGCCCGAAAGAAGGAAGGGGAAGCATAAGTATAAAAAGGCACTGTCTGCGGATAATGACGTTCTCATCATTGTGGTCAGAAAAATGCCGCTTAACAGGGAAAGATCCCCGATGCCTATGATGATCAGCCTTGCCAGCAGCAGTTTTACCGATGAGAAGCGTGCAGCCGCTTCTATTTCCTGCATTTGATAACGGACAGGACGGTAGAGCAAAGGCAGCGCTGTCATAAAGGCAGCGACGGATAAACAGAGCAGCAGCTTTGCCAGGTGGCGTGGATTTTTCATAAAAGCGGTAAAATCGGAGAGAACGCCGACAGCTGCGAACAGGAAAATGCCCTGTATGCTCCAGGCTCTCCAGCCGATATAAGTAATCTGCCTTTGCACAAAACGTGCAAAGGAAATGCGCTTCCGGTTTTGTTTTTTCAGCAGTTCTCTTTCGGCCTGAAAAAGCGTGTCCTTTAAATGCTTTTCATCGGATGCGGCGGGGGATTTTCGTAAAGCCCGTTTCAAGTTGTCTTCCAAAATTTTCTTTCTCACAATAGCCCTCCTTTCTTCCTGTAAACGGCTCCTTCTTCCTGCAGGACAATTTCTGCTTTCAGCTTTTTCAATGCGGAACGCAGTCTGGATTGCACAGTTCCGTGGGGCAGATTCAGAATCTCTGCAATTTCCCGTATGGTCAGATCCTGTCCATACCGCAGAAGGATGATTTCCTGTAAGTCCTTTGGCAGGCGGCTCACAAGCTGTTTTACTGTCAGATCTGCCCGGATGGCCTCGAAAGCCGGATCCGAATAGGCGGGATCAAGCGCAGCTTCCTCCAGAGATACTTCGGTATGCCGGTTTTTCCTCTGCATATCGATACATGTGTTTGCGGCAATCCGATACAGAAAGGCCTTGAATCTTCCCTTGTGAGTATAGCGGTCAAAATAGCGGATCACTTTCAGAAAGGTCTCCTGTGCGGCGTCTTCTGCAAGAAAACGGTTTGGAGCGTGCCAGAGACAGTAGCGCAGAATCTCAGGATAGAACATTTCGATCAGTTCATCTGCCGCACGGGTATCTCCCTGCTCCATTCTCTGTAGTAATTCATCTTCACGTCTCAAGATTTTCCTCCCGGGGAAGTCCCCTCATAAGTATATAACGAAACTGCGCATCCAAAATGTTTACCTTTTTTTGTTTTTTTATGGCACCTGAATTGTAAAACTAACTTCCATATGAAACAGTAAATTCTACATGCCCTTT
>CAMQTN010000157.1 GCA_947037115.1 uncultured Lachnospiraceae bacterium | reverse complement strand
CGATGAGCGCTAGTCTCGTGGGCTCGGAGATGTGTATAAGAGACAGATTATAATACTTCACAGCATTATAAATATTGTTATTATTATTTTCCATTTCTCCAACCTTAATTTGATTATCTACCTGATTTTCTCCCTCAATACTCAAAGAAGTTTCCTTTTGCTTATCCACCTTTGTGGATTTTACTTCCATCTCATCAGCCTGCATGGGGACTATTTTCTGTTCATCTTCTACTGCTGTTGTTGTTTCCTTTTCTGTAACACCACAACCACTTAAGAAAATAGAACAGGTTAATATAGTGCACAGTGCATATAAATAATAACATCTTTTAACTATATACATAGTCTCTCTCCTCCCTGAACCATATTACTCACATACGGTGGTCTACTCCTGTGTAATCCCTTTGTACTCCATTCGATTCATACACTACATTTGTGACAAATAGGCTAGTATTGTCTGCAAAGACAATACTAGCCTATCACTCGCAATGTTTAATGTCAATAGTTTTATCATGATACAAATCATGTATATATAATAATCTTGAGAAAAACGCCGCTTCTGCTTGTTGTGAAATGAACCGATAAACACGCTACAGCCTCGCCAGTGTCTCAAAGGTTCCGTTGATGTCGATCCGTCCATATCCCCACTGTTTGTCGGGATACACCACATTGTCCGGGCGGTCCGCCCCCTGGATCAGGTAACTCTTCGTTCCTCTGCTGTCCACCATATATGCATTCCCGTCGACGACCGCCCACTCCAAAAACTGCGCCACGCAGCCGGCCGCCAGCGCAGCCGCCATGCACGAGCCGTCCGTCTCTCCCAGCGCCGTCGCGACGCCCACGCCGGGAGCCGCCAGATCCGGCTTGATTCCCCCGTTTCTGGTAAATCCCCTGCCGGAGGACGCATACCAGCTGTCCGTATAACTGTTGTAGGCCGATACGGTGATCACCTGTGACGCGTTTGCCGGCTCCGTCAGGGTCACATCGGGGCTGGGTGAGAGAAAGGTTACACGTCCCTCCAAAAATGCCTCAATCGGCAGCCACATGTGATACAGCCCTTTTCCCCGCATCCTCCTCGCAGAGGACGTCACCGACACCGTCCAAACCCCGGGCGTCGGATCGGCAAAGCGCATGAAAATCATAGGATCACCGCTGTCCTTTTCCACCAGTACAGAACTGATCCGTATCTGTGTTTTTTCAAAAACAAATAACAGGGTTCTGTCAACGCCGTTGCGGAAATCTATGACGGGCGTCACCTCTCCCCCGGGAGAGCGTATGGAAACGGAATAGGCGTCCGGAAGACTTCCCCACAGCTCCATGCAGAACCCCTTCATCGGCTCTTCCACGCGAACCTCCACATTGCTTGGCATGGAATGCTCATAGTGGTGCTCCTTATCCCCCTCATTGCCGCCGCCTACCACCACCGCACGGCTCCTGCGGCCTGCCACAATATTCAGGTAGGAGTCCAGCGCGGAGGTGCCGTCATGGCTGCCCAGGTTTGTGCCAAGACCCAGAACGATCACCACCGGCCTGCTGAAAGCCACCGCCATCTGCTGCAGATATTTCACCGCCTCCATGATGTCATTTTCCTGAAAAGCCACTGCCTGATCGCTGATCAGATAGTAATCCCGCAGATAGGTCTTTGCCCCTTTCAGTTTCACCACCGCAATATCCGCAAGGGGCGCTGCGCCCCGAAAGTCCAGACCCTGATTTAACAGGCTTCCCGCCGCCGCCGAAGCCATCCTCGTACCATGCCCGTTAATATCGGTGGTCGGCACGACTGCCAGCGGGTTCTCTGAGGCAAGGGCCCTGTCAATGTCTGCCCTGTGATACTCCGTCCCGTATTCAAATCCTACCGGCGGCTCCCCTGTCTGTATCGTCTGGTCCCAGATCGACACTATGCGCGTGCTCCCGTCCTCCCGCCTGAAAACATCCTCCTGATACCTTATCCCCGTGTCAATAAAGCCCATGATAACGCCGCTTCCCTGTAAGGCAAGCGGCGGATTCTGTACCCGTATGTTTCCCATGGCCGCAAGGGGTGAAGCGTCAAACGGCCTCTCACCCGCCTGCATCAGTCCATAAAGCTTGGGGATGGTCGAATAACCGTAGTAGCCGAGAGACAACGGCGCTACCTGGCTGCGCCTCACATTGGCCACGCCATATCCGGCGTCTATGGCATGATAGCAATACTCTACATCCGTGGTATTTAAAATTTCCTCTATCACCTCGTAATCTGTGATGATATCCAGAAAATCCTCAGACAAAATCATTTCCCTGCAGGTCAAATGCAAACACCGCCCTATCGCTCCTTACGGTATGTTATGCATCAGAGGGATGTCCCGTCACTTCTATCTGTTGACCGGCTGCTGTATCACTTTCAGGTGGTCCGGATGCTCCGCGCTGCTGCTGCGGATATCAATAATGGGGCCGCCAGTTCCTTCAATATACTCTCTGGTGATCGTCACACGTCCAATGTTGTCGTCCTTTGGCACCTCATACATGATATCCAGCATAAACTCCTCGATAATCGCCCGCAGAGCCCTCGCCCCGGTCTCCTTCTCCATGGCCTTGTCCGCGATTGCCTCAAGCGCCCCTTCATCGAAGATAAGCTCTACCTCGTCCAGCTCCAAAAGTTTCTGGTACTGCTTGAGAATGGCATTTCTGGGTTCCCTCAGAATCTGAACCAGCAGGTTGCGGCTCAAGCCCTCCAGCGTAAAGATCACCGGCAGACGGCCGATAAACTCCGGAATCATGCCGAATTTTCTGATGTCCTCCACCGTCACCCTGCTTAAGATATTTTTTTCCTTGTCATATTTATCCCTGAGCTCCGCATTGTAACCGATGGAGGTTTTCTTGTTAAGCCTCTGCTTGATGATCTCATCCAGGTCCGGGAATGCGCCGCCGCAGATAAAAAGAATATTTCTGGTGTTCACGGTGGCAAGGGGCACCATGGCGTTTTTGGAGTTTGCACCCACGGGCACCTCCACCTCCGCCCCCTCCAGGAGCTTCAGCATGCCCTGCTGCACGGACTCGCCGCTCACATCCCTGGCGTTTGTGTTCTTCTTCTTGGCGATCTTATCAATCTCATCAATGAAGATAATGCCGCGCTCCGCCCGCTCCACATCGTTGTCCGCCGCCGCAAGCAGTTTCGACACCACGCTCTCGATATCGTCACCGATATAGCCCGCTTCCGTCAGGGAAGTGGCGTCCGCAATGGCTAACGGCACATCCAGAAGTTTCGCCAGCGTCTTCACCAGATAGGTCTTGCCACAGCCCGTGGGGCCGATCATGAGCATATTGGATTTCTCTATCTCAATCTCGTCCATGGTGCCGGTGGCCACCCTCTTGTAGTGATTGTAAACTGCCACTGACATCACCTTTTTGGCATGCTCCTGTCCCACCACATACTCATCCAGTTTCTGTTTGATCTTGTGGGGCGGCAGGATATCCCTGATATCAATCTCCGCGGCCGCCTTCCTTTTTTTCCTGGGTTTTTGCTTGTTCGGGATGCCGCCATCTCCCTTCAGGTCTGCCAGATTGACAAAACTGATATTCGGAAAGCCCTTTCCGCTGTTAATGTCACTCATGCTGGGGTAGTTCAAAAGCCCCTGATAGTCAAACTGGCTCACCGTATCCATCGTCTTGTGCATACAATCGTCACAGACGCAGATATGATTGGGAAGCCGGAACATCTTCCCCGCCTTGCTCTCAGGCCTGCGGCAGATAAAGCAGACGTCCTCGTACTCACTGCCAGAGTTATCTTTTTTTCTGTCCTCCGTATCGGAATCCTTCTCCTCAAGCTCTTCGAGCTCTGTCTCTTCGTATCTGTCGTCTTTATGATCGTCCATAATTTCCTCCGCCTTCCACAGTCAATTGTTTTCCGTGCCTATAACCATATTATCACAGTAGAATAAAAACTAACAAGGAAAAAGACGGTCTTTCGGCCGCCCTTCCTTATTTATTTAATAACATCCGCTATTATCATTCGCCCGCTTTGTTTCCCAGCGTCAGTTTTACCGTGATTTCCTCATATCCGGCCACTGTCATGGTCATGACCTTGACGTCCACGGTATCTCCCTTGGCGTAGAACTCCAGTTCCTTCTGCAGTTCCTCCATGGACCTGATCTTATCGCCGCCAAATTCGGTGATGATATCGCCCTGCCTGAGACCCGCGGCAGCGGCCGCCGTGTTCTCAAACACCTGCGCCACATACACACCTTCGGGCATGCCATAGGACTGAGACACCTCCTGCGTGACACTGATGCCGGAAATACCCAGGTAGCCTCTCTCCTCCTCGGCCACCTTACTCTTTGTCTCCCTGAGCATCAGCTCCGCTATAATCGGGCTGGCCGAAGAAATGGGGATCGCATAGCCCATACCCTCCACGGCGCTTCCGCCGATTTTGTTGGAATTGATACCGATTACCTCACCCTTGATGTTGAGAAGCGCGCCGCCGGAATTGCCGGGGTTGATGGCCGCATCCGTCTGGATAAAGGTTCCCTCCACATTGTCGCCCCCGTAGCCGGTGCTGGCAGACAGGTTGATGCTCCTGTCAAGGGCGCTGATCACACCCGTCGTCACAGACTGTCCATAACCCAGGGAGTTGCCGATGGCGATGGCCGGTTCGCCCACCTCCAGCGCATCGGAATCACCCAGCGTCGCCACCTCTATCGAATCCAGCGCTGAGGATGACATCTCCGTGAGCGGCACTGCTATGACGGCCAGATCCATCTTGGAATCCTGTCCCTTGATTAAGGCCTCCGCCTCGCTGCCCTCATTAAACTGAACAGTCAGTTTATCCGTATCCGACACCACATGATAATTGGTGACTATCAAAAGCTCCGTATCGTTCTTTCCGACAATGATGCCTGAACCGCTGGCCTCCGCCTCGCTGCTCATACGCTGCCCGTAGAAGGACATGGTCTCGGTGTAGTGATTGTTCACCGCTACGATAGAGGGCATCACATCTCTGACCACATCCGTAACATCGGTGACCACTGCCGTCACAGTGTCAGACTGTTTGATTGTCGCTGCACCTGCACCCTGATCCGCGGCAGGCACTTCCTTTTCCTGCATCTGCACCGCGGCTCCCGTATTCGAAGACTCCGGCACCGCACCGCTGTTTTGGCCCGACATCCCCGAAGCCGACTCTACTATAAAAAGCCCTAACCCCGCAGAGAGACCGAAGAACAGCCCAAGGGACACCGCCACAAGCGCCTTTTTCAAATAACCGCTCTGCCGTTTCTTCTTCTTTTCCTTCTTCTGCTCCGTCTGCACATAACCGCCAGAGTAAGCGCCGCCGTACTGGTAATTACCCGCGCTCTGGTAAGTCCGGTATTCTATCCCCGGCTGTCCTGCCGCATGATTCTGCCGAAGGCCGGACTGTTCCGTCCCCGGATTGCCGGAGTAGTTGTTTGAATAATTGTTCGGATAATTGTTATCGTACATAATCTCGCTTCCTTTCACTAATATATGCCGGGGTTCGCCCGTCTGTCTTATTTCCCTCGCTGATTATGTCCTCAGTATATCCTGTCTCTTATACACATCTGACGCTGCCGACGAAGCTAGAAGTGTA
>CAMQTN010000156.1 GCA_947037115.1 uncultured Lachnospiraceae bacterium | reverse complement strand
AAATAGAGTATGTTCCTGAAAATACCAACAGCCGACATAATCTATATGAGCAGAAAAATTAACAATCCTTCAGCAAGCTGTTTGAGAGAAAAAATATTTCTCTAACTCGTATGATTTCATACTTATTCCACATTGGTATGGTAAACTCAAAATATCGGGAGGTGCTTATATGGCGGCATTACTTATTGTGGAAGATGACAGAAAAACAAACGAAGCAATATGCGAATATCTAAGAGCGGCGGGACATCAGCTCTTTCCCGCTTATGACGGTGACGAGGCACTGCAGGTATTTGACAGGGGCAATATAGATCTTATTGTACTGGATATCATGCTCCCCAAAGTATCGGGGCTTTCCGTCCTGCATGAGATACGGCAGAAAAGTTCAGTACCCATCCTTATGCTTACGGCGCTTGAAGATGAATATACGCAGGTGGCGAGTTTTGATGAACAGGCGGATGATTACATTACGAAGCCGTTTTCCATGATCCTGCTGGGCAGACGTATCACGGCCCTTTTACGGCGAAGTGGGAAAGGCGCGGTATCCGACAGCATGACTTTTGGGGATGTTACGGTAAATTTCTCCGGCTATACGGCGAAGGACAGAAATGGCAGGATTGACATTACACCGAAGGAGATAGACCTGCTGAAGCTGCTTGTGGAGCATAAGGGGCTGGTGCTTACCCGTTCACAGATACTGGATGACCTGTGGGGAGACAGCTGCCCGATCATTGACCGGACCGTTGACACCTACATTAAAAACCTGCGGAAGAAGCTTCGGCTTGACTGCATTGTTACCGTTAAAGGCATAGGCTACAAATATGAGGTGGAGCAATGAGGCAGATGAAGATATTCCCGAAAACATTTCTTTACACGTTAGGGCTGATGCTCTTTATTGTTGGGATTGCCCATGCACTGATCTATTTCCTGACCGCCCCGGTAACACTCGATATTTCAGTTGCGACCTTTGAAGAGCTTTCCCTAAACACAAGCCTGAACGTGAACCGGTATGTTACGCAGGCCGTCCTGAAAGCGCTGCCCATATCCCTTGCCTGCTGCGTAGTTATTTCCATAGCCTGTTCCTTTGTATTCTCACGGAAGATCACAGTACCCATAGAACAGATTGGGGCAGTGACGGAACAGATGGGGCGGATGGAAAAGGGTGCCGTCTGTAAAACCAACTCAAAAGATGAAATAGGTATACTGGCGGATAATATCAACCATTTATACAGGAGCCTGCTGTCGGCTATTGAGAGCCTTGAGATCGAGAAACAGCGTGTAAGTGAGAGTGAGCGGTCAAAGGCTGATTTCCTGCGGGCGGCGTCCCATGAATTGAAGACGCCGGTCACCGCGTTGAATGCCATGCTGGAAAATATGATACTCGGTGTCGGGAAATATAAGGATTATGACACTTACCTGCCGGAGTGCAGGGAAATGACAGGACGCCTCGCGGACATGATACATGATATTCTTGAAACCTCAAAGGCAGGGATGCCCGCAGAGAACGAGTGTGCGGCGGAAGTTGACCTGTCAGGGCTGCTTTCCTCATTATGCGGGCCGTATATGCTGATCGCAAAGACAAAGGGGATTAACTTTCGGCTGGAATTGCCGGACAGATTTGAAGCGGTACTGCCGCCGCAGATGTTTGGGAAAGCGGTGTCAAATATTCTTGCCAATGCCGTGGCATACACGGACCCGGGAAGAACAGTTTCCGTATATTTTGACAGGCACGATATTCTTATAGAAAACGAGTGTGTACCTATACCCAAAGAAGCACTGCGGTATATATCCCTGCCGTTTTACCGTCCTGACTTTGCAAGAGACCGTGACAAGGGCGGCAACGGGCTTGGGCTGTATATCGTAGATACATTATTAAAGACAATGGACATTTCTTATTCATTCTGCCCTATGGAAGAGCCGCAGGGGATGAGATTTACAATTCATTTATAAAAATTCATATCATGAATGGAAAAGCTCTCCGGCAGTCCGGGGAGCTTTTCCATTTCTTTTCTATTTCACATACGCTTCATACTGGTTCCACATAGGAAGTGTAGGATAACAACGTCAGAAAGAATAACAGAAGAAAACGGAGGTATCAAAATGGGAACAATCAGACGGGCGTATCTCTATGTCACACGGAAAAAGGGAAAAAGCATCCTGCTCTTTTTCATTCTTCTTATTATGGCAACTTTTGTATTGGTTGGACTTTCTACCCAAAAAGTGTCACAGGAGGAACAAAAAAATCTGAGGGAGGCTTTAGGCGGTGAATTTCACATTACGGTTGAATTTTCAGAAAGCAATCCATATTTCCGGAAAACGAATGACGGGGAGGGCAACGTGGAACTTTGGACGGAACTTCCCATTACACAGGACGTGATCGATGCCGTCATGTCCATAGATGGCATGAAAAGCTATGATGCTGAGACAAAGACTTTTGTTTCCACAACCCTTGATGTATTTCCCGGAAACGTCCCTATGAAAGCGGAATTTAACAATCTGTTATATGCCAGGACTGTGGCGGATACTGAAAACAGCAGTTTCTTCCAATCGGGAATTGCCAAATTGATCGAAGGAAATCATATCACGGGAAATGAGAGCAATGCTGCGGTTATCAGCAAAGATCTGGCGGATGCGAACAATCTGGGATTAGGCAGTTTTATTACCCTGCGGGCTGACAGGGCTGCGGACGTCAAGATCATTGGCATTTATGAGATTCTGAAACCTGATTCGCCACTTGCCAATATTGTCACTTATGAAAAAGCGGAAAACCAGATTTTTACTGACATTAATACTTTGCAGAATTTATTAGGGAATAAACAGGCGGGCTTTGACAGCGTGGCGTTTACCGTATATGATCCGGCGCAGTTTGACCGCATCATTTCAGAAGTGAATGGCCTGTCTTCTGTTGACTGGCGTGCCTTTACGGTCACGGCCAATAACCAGACTTATCTGGATGCCGCTGCACCCTTGCAGAAACTGCAGGCTTTGATGTCATCCGTAATATGGGTGATCGTATTGGTAAGCACAGCCGTCCTTTCGCTGATCCTTGCCCTGTGGGGAAGAAGCCGCATCCATGAAACGGGCGTATTCCTTTCCCTTGGCATTGGGAAGGCGGGGATAATAGGGCAGTATCTCGCAGAGGTTTTGATGATAGCAGTGATCGCTTTTGGATGCTCCTATTTTACGGGCAGTGCCGTTGCGGGCCGGATTGCTGATGGGTTGCTTCAACAGGACATTTCAGACAATGAAGGACAGATAAAGAATGATGTGGTCTTTGATGTAAAGGAAGGGTATGGAGACGATATTGTGGTAAATATAAAGGATGATTCTGCTCTGTCTGATATGCCTGCCGATCAGGGTACCGCCCCGGAAGTGGAAGTTTTGACAGACAGGGCAGAAGCAGATACGGAGCAGATCAGCGTTACAGTTGATTTTTACAATATGCTGAAGCTCTGCCTTATAGGCATTATCGTTATCAGCTTTTCAGTGGGTGTTTCCTCACTGTCGGTAATGCGCCTGAACCCCCGTGAAATATTATCGAAAATGAGTTAAAGACAGGAGGTCTGTAAAATGGCTGTTTTGGAAATAAAAGGGATATGTTATGCCTATGAGAAGGGAAGGACGGTATTGCAAAACGTAAATACCGAATTTGAAGCGGGAAAAATGTACGCCATCCTTGGACCGTCCGGTTCCGGCAAGACAACGCTGCTGTCACTGATCGGCGGGCTGGATACGCCGCAAAAAGGGGAAATACTCTTTGATGGCGAAAATATTACACAGTGCGGGCTGGTTGCTCATAGGAGAAATCATGTCTCACTGATATTTCAAAGCTACAACCTCATTGACTATATGACGCCGATTGAAAATGTGGCTTTGACAGCGAAAAAGGATGCCCTGCCCATGCTCCTGCGGCTTGGGCTGACAGCCGGGGAAGCAAAGCGCAATGTGATGAAGCTGTCCGGCGGGCAGCGGCAGAGAGTGGCAATCGCCCGCGCCCTGGCCTCTGATACCCCGGTTATTTTAGCGGATGAACCGACCGGAAACCTTGACGAGGACACGGCGGGCGAAATTGCGGGCATATTGAAGGAAAGCGCACATGAACTGGATAAATGCGTAATAGTTGTAACACATTCAAATAAACTGGCAGAAAAGGCGGATGTTGTTTTGTATTTAAAGCGTGGCAGTCTTCATATGGCTTAATTTTTAATTGTAAGTACGCAAACAGGAAGGAACGTTTTATGTATTGAGCCTGCCAGCCTCCTGTCGGTAAAAGCAGACTGACAGCACCATGGCGATGGTCCAGCCGACAGGCCATGCGCACCAGATACCCAGAGCGGAATTTGTCAGGCCGGAGAGGACAAAAGCCAGAACCACACGCAGGATCAGGTCGGTGAAAGTGCCGATCATAAACTTGCGCATGGCGCTGATGCCGCGCAGAATACCGTCCGCCACAAGTTTAGCGGACACAACGAAATAAAAGGGCGATAAAATCCATAAAAACTGTCTGCCTGTCAGGAGGGCGGCTGAGGCATCTTGTTCCATAAACAGAAGCAGCAGATATTTGCCAAAGAAAATATAAATGGCGCAGAACGGAATACACAGACACCATACCATTTTCAGGCCGGCGCGGAATCCCTCTCTGATCCGGACGTATTTGTGCGCGCCCAGATTCTGGGCGGAAAAGTTTGAGATGCCGTTTCCGATCGTGGTGAAAGAAGTAATAACCATATTGTTCAGTTTAATGGCGGCGGAGTATCCTGCCATGACGGAGGGGCCAAAGCCGTTGATCACGCTCTGGATCAGGATGTTGCCGATGGAGATAAAGCTCTGCTGTAGGATGCTGGGTATAGCGATGACTGCAATTTTTTTCAGGATGTCTGAATCGAATAAGACTGCTTTTTGACTCGTCTCAATTTTTTTCATGCGGTTCCATACGGTAAGTACAGCCAGGATGCAGCTTACGCCCTGGCAGAGAAAGGTTGCCCATGCAACGCCCGCTACGCCCATGCGAAAGGCTTTTACAAACAGGATATCCACGGCAATATTTGCGGTGGAGGAGACTGCCAGGAAGTAAAAGGGAGTTCTGGAATCCCCCAGCGCAGAGAAGATGCCTGTTGCAATATTGTAGAAGAATACGAAGGGAAGACCCCACACGTAAATGTCCAGATACAGTTTTGAATCTGCAAAAACTTCTTCCGGTGTATGAATCAGGGAGAGCAGAGGACTGCAGCCAAAGATTCCGATCAGCATTAATAATCCGCAGAGCGCCGCGCTGAACATACAGGCTGTCGTCACCGCAGTTTTCAGCCTGCAATAATCCTTTGCGCCGAAAAGCTGTGAGACGATAACCGAACAGCCGATATTGCAGCCGAAGGCAAAGGCAATAAAAATCAGTGTGATTTCGTAACTGTTTCCTACGGCGGCCAGTGCATTTTCACCGATAAACTTACCCGCCACCAATGAATCTGCGATATTGTATAACTGCTGAAAGATAATACTTCCAAACAGCGGGAGACAGAACTGCCAGAGTACCGATTCTGCCTTGCCCTGCGTCAAATCTTTGTTCATATAATCATATCCCTTCTGTGGTTTACTCATTTCCAATGATGTATTATAATACGCTTAATAA
>CAMQTN010000155.1 GCA_947037115.1 uncultured Lachnospiraceae bacterium | reverse complement strand
GAATTTGCTATCCTGGTTATCCGCCAGGATTGACAGCGTTTTATGATAACGATATAATTAAAATGACTTACTACCGTAGTCATACAAAAAGAAAAATGGAATGGATAACCGGGCAGAAAGGGAATGAAAATGGCAAAAATCCAAATTTACAAAGGAAAAGAGTTTAAGGTATGTGTGGAGGAGTGCATTGAGGAGCACAGCCTCTTTTTTGAAGAGTACAGGAAGGCTGCGCATATGCTTGACGAAATTGTCAGATATGATAAGACAAAGGCCGATATGCAAAATGACAGTCAGGACATGGAGTATGAGAATAATATCATCGCAATCTGCGGGGAAAGAGGCGAGGGCAAGAGCAGCGTTATGATGACTTTTGTCAAGGTAGCGGTACAGTATGCCTTTGACGGAAAAAGCAGTGAGTGCGTTTTTGCAGAGACGGAACATATTAAGGGTAAACATTTTGCCGAGCCTGTTATCATAGATCCGTCTCTGTTTGATGACAGGCATAGTATCTTAGATGTTGTTTTGGCCAAGCTCTATAGCCAGGTGGATGCACGCACTGGGGATTCGTATTTTGGCGGTGCATTAGACAATGGCTATAAGGAATTGATTGACTGTTTCCAAAACGTATATAAACACGTCAGTCTGATCAACAACCGGAGAAAGAGTCTGGATGACCAAACTGACTATGAGGGGGATATCGGGCGCCTGATGAGCCTTGGCGACAGCACGAATCTAAAAAGAGAGCTGATCGAGCTGATCCAGCGGTATCTTAAATTCATGTCAAATGAGAAAAAGGGAGAAAACAAATGCAAACTGATCATCGCTATCGATGATTTGGATTTGTGCAGCGATAAGGTGTACCGCATGGCGGAAGAAATCAGAAAGTATTTGATTATTCCAAATGTTGTGATTGTTATGGCGCTTAAGGTGGAACAGATGGAGGACTGCATACGGGAAAAATATATCCATGATTACAGAGGCAGTTTTGAAAGGTATAATTTCAACAACCGCATTACGGATGAAATCAATATAATGACAGAAAAGTATATCAATAAGCTGCTCCCGAAGGCGAGGAGAATATACCTTCCAAAAGTGAGGGATATGTACCGGCTGACGATCGCGTATGTCGACGACTGGGGAGAAAAGAAGAAAGAGCTCTGGAGCACAGGAGAACAGTATGATGTTGTTGCGGTTATGCGGGATTTGATCTATCAAAAGACAGGAATCATACTGCTGCCGAAAGAAGCGGGCAAAGACATCCTGTTTTCCAATAATCTTCGAGAAACGGTCAATATGATTGTCTTTTTGCTCGGGATGAATGATCCGGATGCGGAAAATGACGCGAGATATAAGAATGTGGTCGAACTGGAACAATATTTTGAGAGAGAATGGGAACACAACAATATTTTAATGCGGGATCGAGAAGAATTTTACTCTTTGAAACGTCTGGGTGTCGATAGTGTGAACGATTACGCATGTTCCTTTTTACAAAAACTTTTTTATGATACGCAAAAAAGAAAAAATCCGGCTTTGGCAAATTATTTTACGGAAGTGGACAATGATTTCACATGGGTGGTGAACTGGATTCAAACTATAAATCACTACATAAGCAATGTATACCAGAAGGCGAGGACCTACAGTATCAGCGTACTCTATACGTTTATGCTACACAAGCTGGTATTGGAGGAAAAGGACAGAGAGCTGACAAAGCTTCTCGGTGGGTATGTATGGAGCGGCATGTTTGCAAATATTATACCCTGCGTGAAACAAACGGGAGTGGACAGGACAAGATTTACTGCCAGAACAGAGGATATATATAATGAAATTCTTGCTTATGTGAGCAGTAATGCCAAGGAACCTATCCGTTTAACTTATGGGAATAACGGGAGCATGAGCGTTCCGGGAGTTCCGGTCGGGGAGGATAAACAGGATCATATTTTGTCATGGATTTTAATGGCATTCATCGCAAATAACTATTATATTGAAAATTATCAATATAAATTTATAACTCATGGCAGGATTGTATGGAACAATTCCACAACGCATGAATTTATGCATGTCAGTTTGGAAAATTACATACTCGCTCTGTTCAACATAGATTCTGTCTGTGAAAAAGTGAGTTTTAGGGCGTTGGGAGTGGAGGAGGAAATACAGGATTATCTCAATCAAATCAGGGAAAGGAATCGGGAAAGCATCAATTTTATACGGGCTGTCGTCTCCAATATGGACATTGTGGTGTCTATATTGAAATACTGTAAAGATAACAATGATGTGAAATCCGGCTCCGAAAATGCAACACGGAGCAACAAGCTGATAAAAAAGTTTTTCGAAAATATGGTTGATTACATGGTGCAGTACGGTGTTGCGGGGAATGTTGAAACGCTGACGCATTTTGTATTGACAGAAGAGAAAAGCATCGATATATGTGATTTGTATGCGAGGCTTATCGATATCACAGGGACCGATCAAGGGGTTCGTGATGAGAAGGAGCGTGAAGGCGAGCGGCTTATGTTGGAATTCAGAGAAAAGCTGAGGGTTATGCCTCTTCCTGAAAGCTGGGCTTCGCAAAAACAGAAGGTATCCTTGTACTTGCTAAAGGCTTCCACGATAGCGACGGCAAAGGCGAATTTGGAAAATCTGGCGGTAAATGTACAGAGATATATCGGCGAGAACAAAAAGCAACCTTACGGATTCAATGCGGATGCGTTATGCGATTTTTATGCCAAGGTAATAAAAATATATTTGCAAAATGAAAGTGAACCGCTGACAGAAGAATTGAGGGAAGTATATAAACAGATGGTTGAGATACACAAAACCATTTAATTTTTACAGGGTGGATGGGAGACCAGAGTGGATACGGAAAGAGGAAACCTTGAGATACTGTTTCAGAAAATACCTTACTGCAGAATAGATTGTCGGAGGGAAGGTGGGCGCATCGGTCATGACTACAGGACGGTCGATGAACGGCTTTATTTGAAATATGCCAGAGATGTGTTCCCGCACAATTCCGAGGATGAGATTAGGAATAAATACCAATTTTTGAAAGAAAAGATCGAGGGAGAAAATGTATTTCTCACAATATGGGATTTTGCCGGAAAGGTTCTAATCTATGACGGCAATGAGATCAAATGCAGGATAGACGAGATGCTGCGGTGGCGGGAAATATCTTTTCAACTGGGACAGGATCTGTTTACTTGTGCGTTTTTGGCGAATCAGGCCGTCAAAAAAGGAATCCGCATAGAAAAATTTTCATGGGCGCCTATTATCCTGAGCGATGATAGGAGATTGTATAACATATTGAAGAAGGGAATTGCGGAAAATCATTTTCATTTAAACGGCTCTGCTAAGATATTTGAACTGAATTGGATCTGCCTGATGAATCTGATAGAGAACAGGAGGCATGATTTTAAAAAGATCTCAGACACGCTGCAAACGCACCGCATGGAGGACGCGGGGATTCAGACACACAGGGAAAGCCTGTATGAGATATGCCAGAAGGCGGCATTGTACAGAATATATCTCTTTGCCTGTCTTAGGGAGGATGATTTTTTACTGCAGAAGGTGGAGGAGATACACAAAAAAATAGAACAGGGCATTCCCGTTTCATTTCTCACATCCAAAATTCAGGATATCATCACGCTGGCCAAGTATCTGTATGGAGCGATGGTGGACAGATGTGAAACGGAAAATAAAGACGGGAAAGCGGTGACAGACGAAAAACATATTTTGGACTATGCGCTTGAAAAGACCATGATACATAAGAACAACAACGAGTGCCGGCTGCTTTCAGGCGAGCGGAAATTTTTGTATGATTGTTTTGAGGCTGTGATACGGGGAAAATTTGACGAGATGCAGAGCAATGTCTTTTACAGATATCTGTCAATCAGGACGCGGTTTCGGGGCGAATTGATTCAGGTAAACAGGCAGGTAGGGTTTGCGAATTTCAGCAATTATGAGAGGCGGAAGGAGGCTTTCATAGAACAGATCCCTATGTATGAGGAAGAGCTGATCCGGCTTGCCATCAATGAGCCGCTGTCCAAAGACTATATGAAATATCTGGAAGCCCGCATATGCCCAAGCGATACACCGTCAGCACTGTATCGAAAAATACAGCGGTATCAGAAAGTAGCAAACGAGAGCAGCAGTGATAAACTGTCATACATACTGCATTTCCCTAAGGAAAAGGATACGAAATTCGAAAAATTCATGCCAAGGCATTACATACTGCGGAAATCCGTTATGGTAAAATCGAAGAGCATCGCAAAGCTGTTGAATGCGGAAACTTCTGCAAGAGACTGTATCAGGGGAATCGACGCGTGTGCAAACGAGGTGAATTGCAGACCGGAAGTTTTTGCTCAGAGTTTTCGATTTTTGTCAGATATCATGTTTGAGAGCAAATATATCTGCAATAGCCAAGAAGAAAACATAATGACAAAACTTTGCACCACATATCATGCGGGAGAAGACTTCCTTGATATTGTAGACGGCATCAGGGCGATGGATGAGGCGATGCTGTTTTGTGGACTTGGCAAAGGAAGCAGGATAGGGCATGGCCTGGCGTTGGGAATAGATCCCTATTCGTACTATTGCTATAAGGGAAAGATAATCGTAATGGAAAAACAGAGACTGCTTGACAATATCGTCTGGCTTTTATGCAAATCGGATGAATTGGGCATCGACATTGACAGAAGCCTGAGAACAGAATTGGAGGGCAGATTCTATGAGTTGTATAAAGAAATCTACGACAAGATTATCGGCCATGAGGTAACCTTGCTGGATTACTATCACAGTTGGAAACTAAGAGGGGACAACCCGGCGCTATATTGGCAGGAGTCTGGCGAGATAAAAGAGATTGTGAAAGAGAGGAAAAATGCGGTCATACCATATGACAGATACGGATTTAACGATCAGATTGAGAATATAGAAGTGATTCGAGATATCGGGTATATCAGAAAAATTTATCACGCATATCACTTTAATAAGACGGTCAGAGAAAAAGGAAATGAAATGATTACCCAGAAAGTGGGCAAGAGATATGCCGATGTCGTAAAACAGGTGCAGGATTGCATGATACATCAGCTTGTTATGCGGGGAATAGGCATAGAGTCAAACCCATCTTCGAATTATCTGATCGGTACCATTAAGAAATATGACGAGCATCCTATTTTAAGGTTTAATTCAAGAAAACTCGGAAATGCCTCAACAAATATGTCATTGAGCGTCTCGATCAATACGGACGATCAGGGTGTCTTTGATACACTGTTGGAAAATGAGTATGCACTTATGTTGCTGGCGTTAAAAAAGGCAAGGGATGATGAGGGGCAGTACAAATACGATATCGAAGATATTTACGAGTGGATTGATTATGTCAGAGACATGGGAATGCAGCAGGTGTTCAATCCGAAAGTATAAAAGGGTGGAATTGATATTTTGAAGGGAATCCTCTTCTTATTCTGCAGGAAACGTCCGGACCGCAGTAAGGGATTCTTATGGATGGGGACAGGGTTTCAGCACCTCTATAAGCGGATTTTCCAAGCAAAACAAAAATCAGTTTATTAAGGGTAGAAAGCTTGCTATGATGGATGTAAAAGAGCTGAAGATTGGAGATAAAATAATAGTGTAAACAGTGGTGTGA
>CAMQTN010000154.1 GCA_947037115.1 uncultured Lachnospiraceae bacterium | reverse complement strand
GGTATATTGTACCATAAGTTATAGTATACCATATGAAATGGCTTTTTCAAGTAAAGTCCACCGTTTCCACAAAATGAAATCGGGAACCCTGTAATCAGGATTCCCGATTTCATTTTGTATATTACGCGGGATTCAGTGCAATCTCCACGCTCCTCTTCCCGGAAAGAGCCGCCGTCCTCTCATCCGGCTGTCCGGTTCCCACATAGAGCAGACAGTTACCGCTTCCCGGCACAAACTCTCCCTCGTCGTTTACCACAAGGAACGCCCTGGCCGGGACTTTGATCTCCATCTCCCTGCGCTCCCCGGCCTCAAGGAAAACCCGTGCAAAGGCGCAGAGGCTGTGGTTCGGCACGGCAAATGGCGACTCCCGGTCCTTCACGTAAATCTGAATCACATCGCCTGTGGCAACGTTTCCTGCATTTTTGACCGAAACATGCACGGTCACATCTCCTGACTCCGCGTCTTTCCCGGAAAGAGCCGCGCTCTCCACCCTCACATCGCCATAGGTCAGGCCATATCCAAAGGGATAAAGCGCCTCCCCTTCCATATAGCGGTAGGTTCTGCCCTTCATGCTGTAATCCTCAAAATCAGGCAGGCCTTCAAGAGAACGGTAAAAAGTCACGGGAAGTTTGCCCGAAGGCGAGCAGTCTCCGAACAGAATGTCCGCCACGGCTTTTCCGCCTCTTGCCCCGGGATACCAGAGCTGTAAAACAGCAGACGCCTTTTCCTGCGCCTGGCTCAAATCGATCGCACTGCCCGCCATGAGGCAGACAATGACCGGTTTCCCCACCGCAAATACCGCTTCCATCAGCTTCCGCTGAGGCGCAGGAAGCTGTAAGTCAGCCTTGTCACCGGAAGCATAACTGTTTCCGGTATCACCCTCTTCCCCCTCAAGGGTTTCATTTAATCCGACACAGAGCACTACCACATCGCTGTGCTTTGCGACCGTGACCGCCTCCGCAATCCGGTCATTTTCCCACGCAAGATTCTCCACTCTGTCCTTAAACAAATGAGACCCTTCCGAGTATAAAACCCTGCCATTATTTCCTACCTTATCCTGAATCCCTTCCAAGACTGTTATGTATCTGGAAGATGTCCCATGATAATTTCCGATCAGCGCCTCCCTGCTGTTGGCATTCGGGCCAATCACGCCGACGGTCTGCCCTGCCGAAACCTGTAGGGGAAGAACACCGTCATTTTTAAGAAGCACCACCGACTCTCTCGTAAGCTGCTGGGCCACCTCCAGATGTTCCTCACACTCCACGCTCTCATAAGGAATCCTGTCAAACTCACTTTCATCAAAGAGGCCCAGAAGGTATCTTGCGGTAAACGCCCGTACCGCCGCCTCCGTGATCTCCTCCTCCGTGACAAGTCCCTGTTCCAGCGCCTTGAGCAGATACATGTAAGTCACGCCACAGTTAATGTCACAGCCGGCCTTCAGAGCCATGGCCGCCGATTCCTCCATGGTGTGCGTCACCATATGGTGCTCATGGAAATCCCGGATTGCCCAGCAGTCCGACACAAAATGCCCCTCAAATCCCCACTCTTTTCGCAGCAGTTCTTCAATCAGCGTCCTGCTGCCGCAGCAGGGCTCTCCGTTGGTGCGGTTGTAGGCGCCCATCACGGCTTCCACCCCCGCCTCCTGCACACAGGCCTTAAACGCCGGCAGATAAGTCTCCGCCATATCCTTTTTGGCAGCGACCGCATTAAACTCATGCCGCACCGCCTCCGGCCCGGAATGCACCGCGAAGTGCTTCGCGCAGGCTGCGGATTTCATGATATTCTCCTCATCCCCCTGTAGTCCCTCCACATAGGCCACGCCCAGTCTGGAAGTCAAATAAGGATCCTCTCCGTAGGTTTCCTGTCCCCTGCCCCATCTGGGATCTCTGAATATGTTCACGTTGGGCGACCAGAAGGTCAGTCCCTTATAAATATCTCTGTCGTTCTCCGCAGAGAAAGCGTTGTACTTCGCCCGCCCTTCTGTGGCCGCCACGTCGCCGGCTTTCCGTATCAGTTCCGGGTCAAAGGCCGCCGCCATACCGATCGCCTGCGGAAAACTCGTGGCTGCGCCGGCTCTGGCCACGCCGTGCAGCGCCTCTCCCCACCAGTTATAAGTCGGAACGCCCAGTCTCTCGATCGCCGGTGCGTCATAACGAAGCTGGGAAGCTCTCTCCTCCACCGTCATCTGATTCACTAACTCTCTTGCCCGCTCTCTTGCCTGCGCTCTGGCTTTCTCTCGATTCACCATCTTTTCGTTTCCTTCCCACCTCTGAGTTTTTTGGTTGCTATTTTACTGATCAAATCACCCTGTATTTGTCTAGCCCTTTACCGCGCCTGCCGTCAAACCATCTACAATTTGATTACTGAACAGACAGTATACAACAATTGTCGGTATGATTGCAATGACAATGGCCGCAAACATCTGTGAATAGTTGGTATTGTACGGCCCTACGAACTTTGACAGGGAAACCGGCAGCGTCTTCTTGGAATCGTCCGAAATAAATACCATCGCCAGAAGCAGCTCGTTCCAGTTCGCCACAAAGGTCATCAGCCCGGTCACAAAAAGTCCCGTTCTGGAAAGAGGAAGCGCAATATGGCTGAAGGAACGGTAAATGGAGCAGCCATCAATACACGCCGACTCAAACAGCTCATTGGGCAGGCTCTGGAAGAAACCGGTCATAATAAAAATGGTGATGGGCAGCGACAGTGTCAGATAAGGCAGGATCAACCCCGTCAGGCTGTTTGTCAGATGCAGTTTTGAAAACCTGGTGAACACGGGGATCAGAATACAGTGCACCGGGATCATCATGCCCGTCAGGAAATAAGTCATCATCGCCCCCGACAGTTTCCACCGCATCCTGCCGATGGCAAAAGCCGCCATGGAACCCACAAGCAGGCACAGAAACAGGGTGACGCCGCAGACAATCGCAGAATTTAAGGTCGCGATGCCGAGTCTTCCGGCCGTCCACGCAAAACTGTAATTTTCAAACATCAGATGCTCCGGCATCGCCCATGGCGAAACGAAGAGTGTCTTATCATCCTTCAGAGAAACGTAGATTACCCACAAAAGCGGCAACAGATAGACAACCGCCAAGAGGGACAGAAGTACATAGATTACTTTCGTTGCAAATTTCGGTTTCTTTTTTCCGGGTTTATTCATTTTCCGCCTCCTCCTTTACATTTCATAATTATCGACTTTGACAAACTTATTGATAATAAACGTCACAATCAGGCAGAGCACCAGAAGCACCGTGCCGATGGCGCTGGCATAGCCGTACTTAAAATACTTAAAACCCTGCTGGTACAGATGGGTCGCCAGCACATCCGTCATATGGTTGGGGCCGCCCTCTGTCATGTTGAAGATCAGGTCGAAGAACTTCAGGGAGCCAATCGCGTTTAAGGACATGGCCGTAGCCACCATGGGCCGGATCAGCGGCAGTGTAATATAACGGAAGGACTGCGCTTTCGTACATCCGTCTATGTAGGACGCCTCGTAAAGCGAATTGCTGATTCCCGAAATCTGCGCCATGTAAAGCATCATGGACTGGCCCACATACTGCCACAGGGAAACCGATGCGATCACCCACATGGGCAGAATGATAAAGCCCTTGGTATCCATCAGCCAGAGAGGCCCCTCTATGCCAAGCTGTGCAAGAATCTGGTTAATGCCCAGCTTCGGCGTAAACACGAACATCCACAAAAGGCCCAGCGCTGCAGAGGACAGCACACAGGGCAGATAGTACACGTTCTTAAAGAAATCACGTCCCTTTTTAATATTGGTCAGAAGCGCCGCCAGAACCAGACCCGCAACCAGCTGTGTCACTACGGAAAAAATCAGGAAAAACATGGAGTTTTTCAGCGCAATTTTCATGGTTCTGTCTATGGTAAACAACTGTCTGTAATTTTCAAATCCGACAAACACCGGCTTTGTCAACGCGTCATAATTGCAAAACGAATAGTAGACCGATTGACAGATCGGAATAAACAGAACGAATGTAAACAACAGAAACGCCGGTGCAACAAATACAAAAATGGCCTTTTTATCTCGTAATAATTTATCCATACACACCTCCGGAATTTTAGAAAAATGCAGGATTGGATTGCTCCAATCCTGCGTATAACCGTATCACACTGCTATTCTTATTTATTCCAAACATTATTCTTGTAGAAATCTTCCAGTGACGCAAGGCCGTCCTCCACGGGAGTGCCCAGATAGATGGACACCATCGTGTCGTCAAAGAATGCGCCTGCCTCTGTGGTTGCCATGGACTCATTGTAGAAGCCGAAGGTGGACTTTGCATTTCCGAATACGTCCATCACGTATTCCAGCTGCGCAGGTGCCTTGGAAGCGTCGTACTCAACCGTCGTTACCGGAATCTTGCCACCTACCTCTGCGGTGTACTTCTGCGCCGTGTCGTCGGTAAAATACTTCATGAAAGCGATCACCGCGTCGGGATGAGCTGTGTTTGCACTCATCGCCAGGCTGTCGGACTTCGCGATAACCCTGCCGTCGGTGCCGGGGAATGCGAACACGCCGCACTTGCCCTCAAAGTCAGGATTGGAACCGTTGATCTGTGCAATCGCCCAAGAACCCTGAATCAGCATAGCCGCTTCTTCATTGTAGAAGTTCGCCGTAGCCACATCGTTGGTATCGCCTGCCGCCGTGGGCTGGAAGTATTTGGAAATCTCAACCAGCTTGTTGGTCGCATTCACCACATTGGCGTCAAGCCAGGAAGCATTACCGCTGTCTATCGCCGCAAGATCTACGCCTTCCGAATCACAGAGGTAACCTGCCAGCATGGATAAGCACCAAGCCGTACCTGCGGAGATGGTGAGCGGTGTGTAACCTGCGCTCTGTAGTTTCTCACAGGCATCCAGCATACCGTCCCAGTCTGTGGGCATGGTGGTAATGCCCGCCGTCTCAAACATTTCCGTATTGTAGAATACACATGCCGCCGCTATGTTCAAAGGCACTGCGTAAATCTTGCCGTCATAAGTCTGCTGGGAGAAAGCGCCCTCACCGCCGTTAAAGGTATCGATCCAGCCGTCCGCTTTGATATAGTCTGTCAGGTCCGCCGCAATGCCGGGATCTACGTACACGTCCAGATTCGGGCCCGGGCTTACGATGAAGCAGTCGGGCGTCTCGCCTGCCGCCACCAAGGCATTCAGCTTCGCATAATACTCTTCCAGATTGGTAGTCACCACATTTACGTGGTACTTGCCTTCATAGTCTTTGTTGAATCTCTCTACGGTATCACGATAACCGATGGAAATCAGATCCTCTGTCGCGTTCAGGTCATCCCAGAACATCCATGTGATCTCTTCCACATCCCCGCCTGCTGCCGCAGAATCCGCTGCAGGCGCTTCTGTGCTTCCGTCATCCGCTGCAGGCGCTTCTGTGCTTCCGCCATCTGCTGCAGGTGCATCACTTCCGCCGCCGCAGCCTGCCAGCACGGATGCGATCATGGCCGTGCTCAGTATCACTGATAACACTTTCTTTTTCATGTTAAGCCCTCCCTCAAATAGTAAGTTTGTCTTAAAATCCGATCCTCATAATTCCAATGGATCTTTGTTACGAGTTCAGTATAGCAAACCGATCCCCCTGTCTCTTAAACACATCTGACGCTGACGACGAAGCTAGAAGTGTAGATCTCGG
>CAMQTN010000153.1 GCA_947037115.1 uncultured Lachnospiraceae bacterium | reverse complement strand
ATGAGCGCTAGTCTCGTGGGCTCGGAGATGTGTATAAGAGACAGATACAAAAGCTTCAGCAGAGCCGCCAAAGTATTAGACAACAGCCAGCCAAACATTACGAGAACCATGAACAATCTTGAGACAGAGCTTGGCTGTAAACTTTTCGTGCGTTCCAATAAGGGAATTTCACTGACAACAGAAGGCGAACGGCTTTTTCTTCATGTTCAGGCCGCCCACGAAGAGCTCCAGATGGGAGAAGCCGAAATTGATTTTTCCAAAAAACTGCACAGCACCGGTATTTCCATCGGTTTTTCCATCGGTATCACGGAAATTCTTCTGCATGACAGAATCCTGCCGACTCTCCATGACTATCACCTTCTTTATCCCGGAACCCATATACAGATCATCAATAATTCTACGCCCAACCTTGTCTCCGACGTAACGGAGGGCCTCATCGACATGGCTGTCGTCACTTCCTTATCCAACACCAATCTGCATCTGCATGAAACTGTCTTAAATTCTTTCCGGGATATCCTGATTGCCGGCCCTTCCTATGCCCATCTCAAAAACAGACTTTTGACGCTTGGCGAACTGGTGCAATATCCTATTATCAATTTATGGCAGGGAACGGAAACCTATGAATTTTATAAAAAGCTTTTCAGTCTGCGGGGTCTGCCCTTTGAACCGGAAGTCGAAACAGCTACCACCGACCAGGTGCTTTCCTTTGTCGCAAATGATATGGGCATCGGCTTTATTTCGCCGGAATATGCGAAAGCTTCCCTCAAAAAAGGCGAGGTTTTCAAATTAAACCTCGCTGAAAGCATTCCCACACGAAATATCAGCCTGATCCATAATATCGGCCGTCCGGTCAATCTCGCCGCCGACATTCTGGAAAATATGATTTGCAATGCGAAGACAAAGACGCCATAGAAACGCTATTTTTTCTTTTTCGGCTTCTTTTCCGGCAGTTCCGGGTACATCTCTTCCACCATCGCCTGTAACGCATCCCTGTCCTCTAAAATCGTCACCGGCAGCATGGGTTTTGCCCCCTCATAGGGCGGTTCAGGTACGCTGTCCGGCATATGCTTTTTACTTGCCTGCGTAATTTTCACCATAAAGCCGCTTCCGTAAATACCGCCGAATATCCGCTCTCTGTAATAGAAAATATACCCGCCCATCATAGGCGTATTCCGTATATCTCCGAGTTCGGACAACTGATCCATAATATAAGCTGCCAGCTCTTTATTCTTTCCCATACATACTCCTACTCTCTCCGCAGCGTCTGTATTCTCAACGCAACATTTTCCTTAAATTCTTCATCGGAAAATTTTGGATCTCTGGTATCAAGCCATATCTTACACGGAACTTCCCCGCATTCTCCACAGTTGTGCATACACCTGTCATTTCTCACGCAATGATAAATCGCGCAGGCCTGGCCTTCCGGTGCGTGAAACACTTTTCCTTCACAGGCATTACAGCCATTACACATTTGACCAAAACAATAGCACGCGCTGCAGTCAGTACCGCAGACACTGATATCTTTCTGTTTTTCCATCGCTTCCCTTTCCCTTCTTATTCTTTTGTATTTGGGATTATTGTATTATCATCTGTCAGAAATATCTTGTATATTTCCGACATCCTGAAAGGCAAGCGTTCTGGCACTTCGCATATCCATGGAATGGTATCTCTTAAATTCGCGCAGCAAATGCGATTGATCCGTATACCCGTATTTGTGAACCGCATTTAACACGTCAAAATCTGTCTCACACAAAAGATCTCTCCACAAAAACTGGTAACGGATCAAATTACTTAATTTCTTGGGAGTAATCCCAATGTATTCATGAAACAGACGCTCCAACTGCCTGGTACTTACAAAGGACTCCCTGGCAAGGTCAGACACTTCCAGCGAACCCCTGTTTATCAGAATATTCTGAATTGTCTGATCCACGGTTTTATTTTCCTTCACCCCGGATAATCTCCCGCACAGCAGCCGCTCTGCAAAAGAGGTTCTTTCCTGCAGCGTTTTCAATCCAGACAGTTCAGGCCGGATCACCGTATCCAGCCATTGAAAAAGGGAGTCCACCTCAAAATACCCGTTCATGGTAAATCTCAAAGAGTCTTCAGCCATCGCATAAGCGCTCCACGCATAAAACCGGATGGCAAATGTTGTTGTTCTGTGCCCTGTGTCTGTCCTCCCGGATACCCGGAAGCTGTGGTCGTTTATTCCATAAAAGCTGCCTGAAACCGTATGACTTATCTCGTCTATATCGTAAATGATATCTACGCAGGTGTCAGGAATTATGATTTCCGGCGCGCTGTCATTTCCCCTCTGCACGAACGACTGATCCGTCCCCCAATAGCATCTGATGTACGGACACAACTCTTTACAAGGCGCTAACTCCACATAAGAACGATTTCTTTTGAAAGGCGTTGCTGTCAGCGGATGGTATATTTTCATTTGATTCGACACACTGTCCTTATTTTCTCCATAGCTATCTGATTAATCATGCGCAGCTCTGCTTCTGCACTACGATTTCGCCCCTGGCTTCCTGATCGTCACGGATAATCTCTTCCACACAGGGTACATAGATATGCCCGGACTGAGGGTTTTTGATGCTCAGTACCGGCGTGGTAATTGTCGCCTCCACATCCGATTTCTCAAAGCTCAGATCTGTATCGATCATCTCACAGTTTATGAGTTTCAAATTTTTGCAGTAGCACAAAGGCTGTGTCCCTATAATCCTGCAATTCTCAAATGTAACATTTTCACAATACCATGCAAGGTATTCCCCTTTTACAATACTGTTGCGGACAGTCACATTCTTCGCATGCCAAAAGGCATCCTTTGTATCAAAATTACAGTCCTCAAATACAGAATCCTGAATGTACTGGAACGAATATTTTCCCTTTAACTCCACGTTTGTAAAGTTCAGATGTTCGGATCGCATCATAAAATATTCGCCCTGCACCTTGGAATCTCTCATTTCGATATCCTGCACCGACCATCCGAACTCAGGAGAAACAATATCGCATCCCTGCATTTTCACCCGGCTGCATTCCCGCAGCGCTTTGATCCCATGAAGCTTCGTACCCATAATTTCTATGTCTGTGGAATACCACAGCGCCGCGCGGCAAAGCTCCGTCATTTCCGAGTCAGTAATGGTAAGCCCATCGTCATGCCAGAACGGATATCTGAGATTAAAAAAACAATTTGAAACACGGACATCCTTACTTTCCTTCAAGGCGCTCTCACCGTCTGCCGGTCCATCAAAGGCACAGTCCTTCAGCGCAATGCCTCTGCTTCCATATAAAGCCCGCTCCATATCAAAAGTTTGTTTTTCTATTGTTTTCATAACATGAACTCCTTCCTTAAAAACAAAATCTGTTTTTCTGTTTTTATTATAGCAACGGCATATTTTGATAGCAAATACTTATATTAAATGTCTCTCCATGCTTGACGGTTATATTTATCCATGATACGATTTTTATATCATGGATTCATAGCATTTGCAAATTGTATTATAGCACAAAAAGCAAATAAAGTAAGAAAGTATAGAGAGTCATTTATGGAACTGAGAGTTTTACAATATTTCCTCGCAGTTACAAGGGAGCAGAGCATTTCAGGCGCTGCCGAATCCTTACATCTTTCACAGCCTACGCTTTCCAGACAGCTTAAGGAAATGGAAGATGAATTAGGCAAACAGCTTTTTATCCGCGGAAACCGCCGCGTCACTTTGACTGAGGAAGGGATGATCCTCCGCAAACGTGCCGAAGAAATCATGGAACTCGTTAAAAAGACGGAGGATGAGATTTCCTGCTCAGACGAGGCCGCCGCCGGCGATATCACAATCGGCGCAGGAGAAACAGACGGCGTCAGGCTTCTGGCAAAAGTGGCACAGAAAATTCAGAGCGAATACCCCTTAATCCACTTTCACATCGTAAGCGGGGACAGAACCACTGTCACAGAGGAGATGGATAAAGGCCTTATTGATTTCGGCCTTTTATTCGGAGAAATTGATACCTCCAAATATGAATATATGAAGCTTCCCTGCAAAGACAGCTTCGGCGTCTTAATGCGGCGCGACTCCCCTCTGGCAGAAAAAGAAACGATTTCTTCAAAAGACCTGCTTGACCAGCCGCTTATTCTATCCAGGCAGATGATACACGACCAAAATCTCTCTGCCATTTTTCATTGCAGTATGGAAAAACTGAATATCACGGCAACCTACAACCTCCTTTACAATGGTTCTCTCATGGTAGCGGAAGGTATGGGATATGCCATCTGCCTTGATAAGATCATAAATGTTTCCGGAGAGAGCAGCCTCTGCTTCCGTCCCCTTGTACCACATATGGAAATGAGCATGAACCTTATCTGGAAAAAATATCAGGTTTTCACAAAAGCTGCCGAAAAATTCCTTTTAAAATGCCGTGACATGCTGAACTAGCTGAAACCACCCGCTCCCGTTGTTCTGAATTGACTTTTTATCCTGCTGACATTATAATTTTAACAAGAATGAAACAAAAAACAAGTACGCACATTTAAGTTATATACTTACCTGAAGGAGAGTGCTATTATGGGAAAACGCTGTATCTCCAATGAATGCCTGACCGATACCGGTTTCAGTTACACCCTGTCATTGATTAATGGAAAATATAAAATGACAATCCTCTACACTCTGATGGAATTTGGTATTGTCCGATTCAATGAAATGAAAAAATATATCAATGCGATTTCCTACAAAACCCTCAGCACCACACTGAAGGAGCTGGAAGCCGACCAGCTGATAAACCGCAGGGAATACCCGCAGATTCCTCCTAAAGTGGAATACAGCCTTACGGAACGCGGAAAGTCACTGATCCCTATATTAGACGGGATGTGCGAATGGGGTGACAAAAACAGACTGCCGGAAAAATAATTGATTTATCCATGTTTTGCCATACCACCCGCGGGTGCATGGCTAGTCTAATGAAAAAGTGACTGTCACCTCACCATCGCCAAGCGCCTCTAAAAGTTCCGCCCGTGTGGCGTCCTGGATCTTTCCGATTCTTGTGAGGCTCCATGCATTTGTGTCATAATAAATCACAAGCGAACTGCCCTGATAAAGAATAATGTCTCCTGCTTCCGTTGTAATCTGTTTGTCGTTTCTCGGGAGAATTGTACCGATAGAGCCGACCTTTTCCATACCTGCATAGTCGCTCATGTTAATGGTAAGCGGTCCCTCTGCCAGAAGCCCCTTCAATGCCTCCACCGAAGAATTGTCTGCCAATACTGCCGTAAATACAGTGTCTCCGACCGTAATTTTCATAGTTTCATCCTCCCTGATATCTGTTTCTGTGTTTATATCTACTGCGTTTGTGTCCGCCGCGTTTATAACTGCTGCGTTTGTGTCTGCTACGTTTGTGTCTGCTGCGTTTGTATCTGCCGCCTCTGTACCTGCCGCCTCTGTACCTGCCGCCTCTGTATCTGCTTCATTTGTGTCTGCCGCCTCTGTACCTGCCGTCTCTGTATCTGCTTCATTTGTGTCTGCCGCCTCTATAGTCACATTTCCGCAGGCCAGTAAAACAGCCGGTATCACGATTGAAACCATACATACCAATATTTTTTTCATACAAATCCTTTCTCCTGTCGCAATATGGAAAACGCTGCCGCAATGCATAAAAAAGTGTCTTCGACACATCAACTCCCCTGCCCCTCAATCATGAGGGGTG
>CAMQTN010000152.1 GCA_947037115.1 uncultured Lachnospiraceae bacterium | reverse complement strand
GATTAAGTTCTGCATGAAAGGGGTATGGGTAGAATTTAAATTTACAATTCAGCTATAAAACGGATTCAATCAGTTTTTATTGTGATCGATCGGCTGTTCATGGTATAATGTGTGCTAAAGAAAACAGGCGGCTGCGTGTTTTCGGGTTTAGATAAAACCGTGGAGAAAGGCAGGAAACACCATGAAACAGATTCAGTTTGAGTATCAGGAAAGAGAATCTTTTTTGGAGAGGCTTCGGGCGTTTCGGGAGGATAGCGCGGCAGCCGGCGGGGCGAGGCTGTTTCAGATATATTCGGAAGTGCTGGATCCTGCAGTGATTCAGGATGTGACCGGCGCGATAGAAGAGTATTTTCCGGATACCCCGTACATAGGGTGTTCCACAAGCGGAAATATCATTGACTGTGAGTTGTCCGGAAATATTACGGTGGTGTGCACGGATTTTGAATTGCCGACAACTAAATTTGAAATCTTCCAATATGATATGGCAGAGTTGTCTGTGGATGATATCACAGCGCGGATTGTGGAGGAGACCCGTAAAAATGCATGGGTAAAGGCAGTTGAGATGTATTTCACAATCCCCGAGGGTTCTACGACACGTTTCTGCGACGGTTTAAAAGATCTCAGGGAGGACATTCAGATTTTCGGCGGCGTCAGCTGCAGCGACGATATCACCAGTGATGATTCCTGTGTGTTTACGAAAGCCTATGGTTTTTCCGAAAGCTCCATTATTATTGTGTTTTATGGCGGAGAGGATTTCCATGTGGATTCTATCAAGGTGACCGGGTGGAAACCCCTTGGTCGGGAATTCCATGTGACAAAGTCCCAGGGCTCGCTTTTGCAGGAGCTGGACGGTATACCGGCATATGACGTTTACCACAAATATCTGAATATAAATAATGACGAGAATTTCTTCTACAATACTTTGGAATTTCCGCTGTTTTATGAGCACAATGACACAACAATCCTGCGGACGCCCGTGTCCAGCAATGCGGATGGTTCCATCAATATGACGTCGGATATGGATATCGGTTCCGTTGTGCGTATCTCCTATGGCGATCCCAGTACCATTGTTGAGAGTATCCGGCAGGACAGCCAGAGGATAGCGCAGTTTGGGCCGGATGTTTTACATATTTTTTCCTGTGCGGCAAGGCGAACCTTCTGGACAAACAAGGAGCCAACATATGAGATCCAGCCATTCCGTGACATATCAGCTTCCTGTGGATTTTTTTCCCACGGAGAGTTTTTGCGCACGAAAGGCAGTCTGAATCAGCATAATGTGACGCTGGTGATAGCGGCGATGAGGGAGGGCGAAAAAAAGGCGGCAGCGGCAATGCCAGAGGCACAGGACCGGAACACGCTGTCCAGGGTACCGTTGGTTTCCCGCCTGGCTAATTTTATCAGTGTAACTTCACTTGAGCTCGAGAATACGAATAAACAATTGGAATTTGTTAATGAAAAACTCAAAATGGCGGCCATTATTGACGGCTTGACGGGGCTGTATAACCGGAAGGAGATCCAGAGCCAGATAGAGGACTCTCTTTCAAGAGTGAGCCAGGAGCAGTTCTCTCTGGTTATGCTGGATATTGATAACTTTAAGCAGGTGAACGATACCTACGGGCATCAGGAAGGCGACACGGTTATTGTGGCGCTGGCTGATATCCTGCGTAACCGGCGAATCGGTCAGAAGCAGAGTGTTTCTTCCGGCAGGTGGGGTGGAGAGGAATTTATGGTACTCCTGCGTGGTACAGATTGTGATTCGGCGGCCTATATTGCTGACCTGATGCGGGAAAGCTTTGCGAATACGACTTTCAAAGATATCCGGCCCCAGACGGTGAGTCTTGGCGTAACGCAGGCGAAGAAGGATGATACAGTGGATTCTCTGTGTTCCCGTGTGGATATGGCATTATACAGGGCAAAAAAGAACGGCAAGAACAGAGTGGAAGTCGAGTAGGGAATATTTTTGCCAAACATATTGTACGGGAAAATTCATAGAATTTAGTAAAGTTTATTTTCTGTGGGAGTTTCCATGTTAAATTATATCTGGGCATTTATGATTCTGATTGGTGTTGTGTATGGCGCTTTTGCCGGAAAAATGGCCGAAGTGACCAGTGCGGCGCTGGATTCCGCCGGGGATGCGGTATCTTTGTGTATCACCATGATCGGTGTGATGGCGCTGTGGGTGGGCCTAATGGAGATTGCGCAGAAGTCGGGCCTGATTGCAAAGCTGACGAAAGGCATACAACCCTTCATCAGCTTTCTGTTTCCGAGGATTCCAAAGGGGCATCCCGCAAGGGAGTATATCGCCACAAACTTGATTGCCAATGTACTTGGGCTTGGATGGGCATGCACTCCGGCGGGGTTAAAGGCGATGGAGGAGCTTGCGAAACTGGAGGCGGAGAGGGGGACGCCGGGATATGGGGGAACCGGCAACAGCGAAAACTGCGGGACGGAGTTGACAGCAGGAGCAGGAAAAAAAGGGCGCATCGCCAGCAATGAGATGTGCACGTTTTTAATTTTGAATATTTCTTCATTACAACTGATACCGGTGAATATGATTGCTTACAGAAGCCAATATGGAAGTGTGAACCCGGCAGGGATTATTGCACCGGCGATTGTGGCAACATTTGTGAGTACGGCGGTGGCGGTGGCGTACTGTAAAATAAAGGACAGGAAGCGGAGGGCGTAACGCTCTCCGCTTTTTGCCAATTTTGTATACCCAAAGACTTCTTATAATGATTTATCGTATACAAAAATTTTTGGAACAGGGTATAATACAAGCAGAAAACAGATTATAAATTGGTTGGAGGCTGGACTAATGGCAATTAAAACGATTGAAATTTCAAATGTAATGGTATTTAAGCGTCATTTTAGAAAGAATAATGCCGCATTTAAGTCTATAGAAGAAGGGGATTCATTTAATGATGGATTTAAGATAGAATTTTGTGATGGGATAAATGTTCTGATTGGTGAAAATGGAGTTGGAAAGACAACCATTCTGAAAATGATTTATGCTGCAACACAATGGTCAATTAAGCAGACGGATCAGGGAAAGACAAAAAGACTAATACAATTTTTTCAAACAGCCTAAAAGACAGCGATGCTTTAAAAAATGCAGAAAATAAAGAAGATTATTGTTATTATAAAGTATCAGACGGAAGCTAATTTTGAAAAATGAAATTATGTTTGTTTTTCCAATAATCCTCCGCTAGCTGCATATATTCAACCATATGGAGGAATTGGCCAAGCTGGAGGAGGAGAGGGGGACGCCGGGATATACCTCTGAGAGTGTTGGAAAAGGCAGCGCAATAAATTTCTAAAATTAATCCGGAAGGTAGGATGATTTATTATGTTGAAGCATTAAATGGTATGCAGACATCAATTCGTCTAAGTCCTGAGGGGTATACATATATGCAAAAAAACCAAGAAATTATCAAAGGCTGGCTGCAATATAATATCATTTTGTGCCATGGTCATATGTGGCGCATGATGAATTTGAAAAATGTGCAAAAGAGCATTTGAACGATAACACAGTGCGAAGAAAAAATGCTGAAGAGTTTTGTCATGCCACGAAAGTACCGATATGAGTTTTTGCAGAGATAAACGGAGTGCTAAAACGTGTTCGGGATGTCTTGAAAGAAGGAGGGATATCCTGCTTTTTATATGGGTATGTAAGGGAAGTATGCATTTGAAATATGCGTTGCTATATTTGTCAGAAAGCCGAAAGGAATGGTATTGAATACAAATTAGCCTATTCACCTTAATCCGATCACACTGCTTTTCACAGAACAGATAAGGACATGCTGTCCGGCTCTGCATGGAACAGTTCCGGTGTTGTTCCGAATAAGAAAACTTTTGTAAAGCAGTCTCATCTTGACTGTTTCATAATTCTATGGTAAAGTCTCGTTAATCAAATGATTAATAGAGAGGTGAAAGGGAGATGAAAAAAGCAATGATAGCAGCCGGCATGTTTTTGTGCATGGCTTTTTTGTGGGCCTGCGCCAAAGGACAGGACGGCAAAACGGTTTTGAATGAAGTGGAAAGGGAAGAAGCGGATAGTAATATGATCGTGTCAGAAGAAACAGCAGTTTTAAATGACAGGCAGACAGTGGGCATCCAGGAAAGCGATACAGATCAAGACGAGCAGGATAATGTATCGGCAATGCAAATGCAGGGGTTGATGCAGGGGGATTTAGGAGGCCTTGGACTGGGATTATTGACTTATACGATCCCACAACAGGATGATGAAGATTATAGGCTGTGTTTTTTTAAGGAAGGCGGTCAAGAGCCAGATTTCGGAAAGGGAATGTCGGAAGCAGTTTATTATCCATTGGAAAGGGCAGATTATATTTTTCCGGATGTGCGGGGGAACAATGTTCCGATCGGTAAATTCATGGAAATCTATTTTTTTGATACGGTCACGATAAGCGGGAGCAGCACAGCAGGGATGGTGGTTGTAGCAGCATATGATATAAAAGGCGAGACGCATTATGATACACGTATTTACAGATGGGATGGAACCGGCTACAGCGCAGAAGGAAAGCTGATGCAGGAGTTTAATGAAAAATACTATAGTGAGGAGGAGTATCCTGTAGAGGAACTGTATCATTTATCATCATTGAATCTTCCGGGTAGTACAGACAACTCTGCCCAGGACATGACTCAGCAACCGGAGGAAATGGCGACAACTGCCGATGACAGTTACTATAGTGCAGCAACTGATCTTTCACGTTCGGATGTTGAAAACTATGCGGCCCGAGTTAGACAATTGTTTCTGGAACATGATTGGTCAGCAATTTCTTCCGAAATTTCTTATCCCATTACGATATCGGATACAATTTATAACAACAGCGCAGATTTTATTGAAGCGTCTGCCAGTTTTGAAAGCAGTTTAGAAGAAGATTTTTTTTCAGCCATTGAAAAGGAAGATTGTACGGAAATGTTTTGTAGTTGGGAAGGTATTATGCTTGGAGAAACCGGGCAAATTTGGATAAGCGAGGTTCTGGACGCAGAATTCCATTCACAAGGACTAAAAATAATCGCTGTCAATGGGATGCTTAAATAATGTCTGTTAATTGCATGGATTAAATGATTAACAAATAGAGAGGAAAAGAATCGTGAACTACAGAAAAGGGTTGTCGGAAAACGAATGGTATATCATGCAGTCACCTCCTTTTTGAAGCGGATGTACTCCGGTGTCCGGAAAAGGTAAAAATATGAATTGGAGGATATTACTTTGATACAAAGTATTCGGACATCAATTCGTAAACACCGACGCAAAATTTCTTAGTGTAATCATATTTTGGTACTGATTTATATGCAATTTAAGTTAATTCTTAGGGACACAGCTTGCAAATATTATTGTAGCTGCGTTTGTGGGTACGGTGATTGCGGTGGTGTTATTGTAAGGTGAAGGATAGAAGGCGGAGAGTGTGTGGGCTCTCCGTTTTTTATATCTGCAAATACAATTGACAATATATAATAAACAAACTAGAATGCAATTGATGGTTCAATTCTTTTTAAATCGGTAGAGAGAATGCTATAAATGTGAAGATGTCAATATACCTTGTGGTTTGTCAAGGGATTTATGTGCGGCATTTAAATATGCAGAATCTAAAAACAAAAAACCTATTAAGGAAGAAGATAATTTTTTGAGTATTTATATAAATATAAGGGTAAATTTCGGGTAGAAAGTCCTGTCTCTTATACACATCTCCGAGCCCACGAGACTAGCGCTCATCGC
>CAMQTN010000151.1 GCA_947037115.1 uncultured Lachnospiraceae bacterium | reverse complement strand
TGAGCGCTAGTCTCGTGGGCTCGGAGATGTGTATAAGAGACAGTCTTAAGATTTTAGTATCTCTTCTAATAGGCATTTTTATTGATAAATCCCTTGAAAATTGTGAGAAACATAATTTTAATATCAAAGGACATTGTCCAGTTCTCTATATAAAAAATATCGAACTCAATCCGCTTTTTAATAGAAGTATCTCCCCGGTAGCCGTTGATCTGTGCCCAGCCTGTAAGGCCCGGCCTGACCTGATGCTTGACCATATAACGGGGGATCTCCTCTTTAAACTGCTCCACAAACTGCGGCCGCTCAGGTCTCGGCCCCACCACGCTCATATCTCCTTTTAATATGTTGAAAAGCTGGGGCAGCTCGTCTATGCTTGTCCTCCTCAGGAATTTACCTACTTTTGTGACCCTTGGATCGTCCTTCGTCGTCCAGCCCTTCTTCTCCGCCGAGGGTTTTTGTACCATCATGGTCCGGAATTTATACATCTGGAACGGCTTGTTGTGAAGGCCGATGCGTTCCTGTTTGAAAATAACCGGCCCGCGGGAAGTACCGCCCACAGCGATGGCCGCAATCAGCATGATGGGTGACGACACCACCACGCCCACAAGCGCCGTCACAATATCCAGCAGCCGTTTCATCCACCAGTTCAGCGTATTGCTCAGGGGCACATGGCGGATATTGATAACCGGCAGCCCCATCAGATCCTCTGTGTAAGGGCGGCTCGGGAAAAGGCTGTTATAGTCCGGGATAAACTTCGTATGCACGCCTGATTTCTCGCACAGATCCACGATATGCTCCAG
Source organism: uncultured Lachnospiraceae bacterium (assembly GCA_947037115.1). GTDB lineage: Bacteria > Bacillota > Clostridia > Lachnospirales > Lachnospiraceae > UBA3282. The sequence continues at coordinate 5,089 of CAMQTN010000151.1, read as the reverse complement.
ATTATCGTAATCCTGCAAGGAAAGCGTGATTGCAATTTCGTCCAGTTTGTTTTCCGGGAGAATGTAGAGAAGATTTTCGACGGTGCCGACTACCTTGACGCCCTTATAGAGCGTGCCGGCTGGCACATGATCATCCAGAATCCCCCGCACCACATAACCCCATTGGGGATTTGCATTGATGCGCTTGATATACTCCTCCGCCGCGCGGGAATACCCCACCAGCAGAATATATTTCAGATTGTAGCCCTTTTCACGGAAATACTGCAGAAGAGCACGGATCAGAGAACGTCCCAGCGTGGTCAGGCAGATATTGATCCCGTAGAACATCGCCATCATGGTACGTGAAAAGTGGATCTCTGCGATCATGTACCAGCCGGCCATCATCAATACCATTCCCACCGTGTTCGCCTGAAAGATATTCAAAATCTCGTAGCGGTGAACGGTGGCCCGCTTCGGTGTATACAGATTAAATGCGTAGTACAGGACAAGATACCCCGGCACAATGAGATAGAGCATCTCAAAATAGGTGCCCATGGAATAAGCGCCGGCGTTGGGGTCGATGTCCGAAAAAGGACTGGCAAACTTCAAATACCAGGCCAGCATATAGGAGACTGCTATGACGATGGCGTCCAGCACAACATGCAGTCTGTTAAAATATTTCTGATTATCTTTTATCATCTATGCTCACATCTATACTCGCAAATTCACGCTTTCAGCGCTCTCTGTCCGATTCCACCGGATATTTGCCTGTTAATAACCGCAGAAAAACAAATGCCTCCTGTATACCCGGACATTTGCCCGCTACTGATCTCAGAAAAACAGATGCCTCCTGCGGCCGCAGACAAGTAGTCTGCGACGGTGCTTTGTTTTTCTTTGCGGTTATTATATTTTACAATAATCGAGCAAAAAAAACAACCATATATTGCTAACCACACAATTTCTGGTAGCTAAAACCGCAAGCGATACCATATGTTGCGCCATAATTCCCACTGAATCCTGATGTAGGCCGGCAGACGCCTTCCCCTGAAGCGCACCCGTCTCTCTCTTCCCCCGGAAGAATGACAGAGCCGGAACCCTTCCACAATCCCTTTACACCAGCTTCGGCCCAGCCCCTTTTTCAGAAAAAAGAGCTGTTTGACAAGAAAGCCTGCCATAAGAAAAGGCAGATTCAGGAGAAGCTGTGCAGGCGGCATATTTTTATAAACCAGATAGACGCTGTTCCTGGCCGTCAGTTCCGCCTTAAAGGCGTTATAGCGGGAGCCGGAGGATGCACTGCCCGCATGATACACCACCGCGTCCGGCACGTACAGATTCCGGTACCCGTATATCCGGGCCCGATATCCCAGATCCACATCCTCCAGATAGGCGAAGTGGTTCTCGTCCAGCATTCCGATCCGCTCCAAAACCTCTCTGCGGTAAATGCAGGCGCCGCCGCAGGCAGAAAAAATCTCCCTGGGGGCGGCATAATTTTCTCTGGGCTTATCCTTCCCGGCCGCAAAAGCCCAGCCCAGCGCGCAATAGTAGTCTCCCGCATCGTCGATCAGCTCCGGGCGGCTCATGTTCACCATCTGCGCCGCCCCGGAAAAGGCGTGTCCACCGTTGTCCATGGCCGCCTCCAGCGCCCTCACAAAACCGGGCTCCACCGCCGTGTCGTTGTTCAACAGGATAACATATGTTGTTTTACTGGCTTCCATGCCCCGGTTCACCGCTTTACAGAATCCGTAATTTTTGTCAAGCGCAATCAGCCGGATCCCGGGGAATTTTTGCTGCACAAGCTCCCTGCTCCCATCCGTGGAGCCATTGTCCACCACGATCACCTGGGCGGGCTCTTCCCCCAGGGAGGCGAGACAGGTTTCCATATACTGTATCCCGTTGTAGTTTGGGATCACCACCGTAGATCTGACTCCACTCATAACTGCCTCCGCTTTACCGCCTCACAGCTAAGCGACGGTTCCCACACCACCAGATATCCGGCGCTGCGGACCGCCATCCCCAGTGCCATGCTCAATTTCCGATATCCGGCTTCATCACAGGAAAGACCCTCCACATCTGCGATGCGGATTTCTTTCTTCTCCCTGCCCGCCTTTATTAAGAGGCTTCTCTCCCGGTAGGGCAGACCCGTGATCTGGGAAAAGAGCGGCCAGAGTTCCTCACGAAGCCGTACAAAACGGATATCCACTGCGGCGCAGTCCTGTGTGAGCACCGCCCGGTGGGTGCTTCCCCCGGTAAAGCGGGCAGGAAGCCCTTCGAAAAGACATTTGCCGTTCTCGTCATAGGCTCCGGCATAAACACGCCCATACCTGTCAAGAAGCCGTCCCCCCACAGCGCCCACATCTTTTCTCACAGACAGCATATTCGGTTCATAACATACGTTATAAAATCCCAGATGCAGACTGTGTTCCACCCGCGCCTGAAATCCGCGCCTCTCGCAGAAATCCGCAAGAGCCCGCCGTCCCGCCTCATAGGCATAACTCTTGCTCCCGGTATTTAACGCCGTGGAGTCCCGATGAGAACGCCAGTGATAGAGCACCCTGGAAATATGACGGATGCGCGACGTATCCGGAAGGAGGGCGCCGCGGGGCCAGAGACTGTCCACCGCCCGAAGCACCAGATCATAATCCTGCGCCCCATCGTATTCTTCCCGCAAAAGCAGGGACTTTATCAGCCCCGCCTCCATTGTTAAAAAATGGCAGATATAATTATTGGACATAATTAAATCCAGATTAAAGTTTTGTTTTATATGCGGGGATACAAAGATTCCGGCCCCTTCGTCATACTTATCTTCATCCGAGTATAAAAGCGCAGGCAGAAGATTCTCCTGCCTGCCCTGGTACACCGATCGAGCCATATAATATAACGCATCGCATGTTATGAAATCATCGTGATCCAAAAGGGCAATGTAATCTCCCTTCGCCAGAGCAATTCCCGCATTGGTGTTCCCGGCAATTCCTCTGTTCTCCGAAAGGCGGCTGTATCTGATCCGCAGGTCGCCGGTGTCCAGAATGATCTGCCGCACCGCGCGCTCCACCGCGTCGCTTTCTCCCGCATCAACAATAATCAGCTCCCAGTTCGGATAACTCTGGGCCTGCACAGAGGCTATCATCTCGCGCAGATGTGCTTCTTTTGTCTCATAGGCAGGCGTCACAATGCTGAACAGCCAGGGATAATCCTGCGTCTCGCGCCGCTGTCTTTTCAGCTCCTTCGCGTCAGGAGGAAGGTAGTGGTAATCCACTGCCCTCTCCTCCTGCACACGCTCTGCCGCCGCGTAAAAAGTCCCCGTCAGCCCGTTCTTTTTCAGATAGTTTATGGTTTTTCTTACATTGTCAGAATTCAGGATTCGATTACGCACTTAAGCTCCTTTGTCAGCCGGTCCAGTCTTTCCTGCGCATCCTCGAGGCTGGTACCCTTGACACCCATGTAAAATTTGATCTTGGGCTCTGTGCCGGAAGGTCTTGCACAGCACCAAGAATCGTTTGTCAGATCAAAGTAGAGGACGTTGGACTGAGGAAGCCCTGTCTCTCCCGCCTCGCCTGTCTCCAGATTCAGCGTCTTGCCCGTATCATAATCCCTGAACTCCTTCACCTTCAGGTCGCCGAAGCTCTTGGGCGGGTTTTTGCGGAGCTTATCCATCAGCTCCTCGATCTCCTTCGCGCCGTCGATTCCCTTCATGGTGATGGAATACTGGCTCTCCTTGAAGTAACCGTACTTCTCATAGAGATTGATCATCTGATCCCACACGGTTCTTCCGTTCTTCTTGCACCATGCCGCCATCTCACACAGACACATCACCGCCACAACAGCATCCTTGTCTCTCGCATGCGTGCCGGCAAGACATCCGTAACTCTCCTCAAGGCCGAACACATAATTGTTGGAGCCGCTCTGCTCAAAGAGTTTGATCTGTTCTCCGATAAACTTAAAGCCTGTCAGGACTTCAATGAATTTCACCTTGTAATCTTCCGCGATCGCCCGCGCCATATTGGTGGTAACAATGGTGGTTACAAGGGCGGGATTCTCAGGCATCCTGCCTGTCGCAGTCCGCTCTCTCAAAATATACTCCGCAATCAGCATGCCGGACATATTGCCTGTGAAAGGCACGTACTCACCGGACTTGGTATCCAGCGCATAAATGCCGAGTCTGTCCGCATCGGGATCAGTCGCCAGCACGATATCGGCGTTCTTCTCCTTTGCCAGCTTGAGCGCAAGCGTGAATGCCTTGGGATCCTCCGGGTTGGGATATTCCAGCGTGGTAAAGTCGGGGTCGGGCATCTCCTGCTCAGGCACCACATACACGTTCTTGAAACCAAGCTCGGACAAAATCCGTCTTACCGGCACATTGCCCGTACCGTTGAAGGGCGAGTACACGATCTTCATGTCCTCCGCCATCTCTTTGATGACGTCGGGATGGATGATCTGCTTTTTCAGCTCTTCCATATATTTATCGTCGATTTCCTTACCGATCACCTCATAGAGTCCGGCCTTCTTCGCCTCCTCCTTGTCCATGGTCTTCACGGTATGGTAGTCGGTCACATTGTTCACTTCCGTGATGATCTCTTTATCTTTGGGAGCCGTCACCTGCGCGCCGTCCTCCCAGTAGCACTTATAACCGTTGTACTCCGGCGGATTGTGGCTTGCTGTGATCACAATGCCGGAAATGCAGCCGAGTGTGCGGAGTGCAAAGGATAATTCAGGCGTAGGACGCAGCGCGTCGAACACATAAGCCTTGATCCCGTTTGCCGCCAGACACAGAGCCGCCTCATCCGCGAACTCCGGGGACATTCTTCTGGAGTCGTAAGCGATGGCCACACCCTTCTCCTCGCCGCCCTGTTTCTTTATGTAATTCGCCAGACCCTGCGTCGCCTTGCGCACCGTATAGATATTCATACGGTTTGTGCCCGCGCCGATGACGCCGCGAAGTCCTCCCGTACCGAACGCAAGCTCCTTATAGAAGCGGTCCTCAATCTCCTTCTCGTCATTCCTGATTGCCAGAAGCTCCTGCTTCGTCGCATCGTCAAAGTAGGAATCCTCCAACCAGAACTCAAACTGCTCTTTGTAACCCATTTTGTAGCCCTCCTTAATATTATATTATAAC
>CAMQTN010000150.1 GCA_947037115.1 uncultured Lachnospiraceae bacterium | reverse complement strand
GATGAGCGCTAGTCTCGTGGGCTCGGAGATGTGTATAAGAGACAGGTATATATACCATTATATACAGTATGAACAGTTTGTCAATACGCAAGCGCAAAAAAATAGCGGAAACGCCATTCTACCAGCATTTCCGCTTCTTCCTGATACCGTGCGCTAGAGGATTCGAAACTGGCTTATAAGCCACAACCCAGCATTTCAACGGACTTCACGTCACTCACATACTTAGGATATGTCAAAAGTATGTCAAAAATAAAAGGCATCTGCAACCAATTTATAATACCTGCGCCTTTCCATCATACGGATGCGCGTCGGCATAAGCGGATGCCTTTTTAGCAAACTCTCCCGCCTCCATTTTATCAAAATATTCCCGTTGCCATACTGTGTAATCAAAGTCATCTCTTTTGATCAGGGAAATAAAATATTCTGCATCAATTTGGGACTGATCGTCGTAGGGACGATTGTAACTACAATTATCCAAGTACACTCTCATGCCTGTATTCTCCCTTCCCTAACTTCCCTTTATCCCTGTTTTCTTGATTTTAACACAGATTACAGCTACATCATACACCCAATATGATATTTAACAAAAAAAGGCAGTCTCACTCTTTAAAACGAGTGTTGTTGCTGTCTTTTTCATATTTTTTCAATAATTTTACGCAAGCGCAAAAAAATAGCGGAAACGCCATTCTGTCAGCATTTCCGCTTCTTCCTGTTACCGTGCGCTAGAGGATTCGAACCCCCGACCTTTTGGTCCGTAGCCAAACGCTCTATCCAGCTGAGCTAAGCGCACATCCTGCCGCCGCACTGTCCTGTGAGTAGCACACTACTTCGATAACATAAAAAATTATATATACTTTCGGCGCAATTGTCAAGAGGCTTGGGAAAATTTTCAAATTTTCAGTCTGGCATCAGCAGGACAATTCTTCTGCGCGCAGAAAGCCGCTGCAACAATGCAGCGGCTTTCTATGTCTTCATTTTATACAGACCTTATGATCTGCATGTTTTTAATATTTACCGCCAAAATCATCATCTAAGGAGATGGTAGGCTCGCTGTCGTCATAAGACGGTGTATTATCTACAAAGCTGCCGCCCGAAGCGCCAGATAACAGCTGATATCTCGCCATCAGGCTCTTTAAGGTTACCGCCTGGTTGGAAAGCTCCTCGCTGGCTGCCGCACACTCCTGACTGGTAGCAGCATTAGTCTGTACCACAGTAGAAACCTGAGAGATCGCCTGATCAATCTGGGAGATTGCCGTTGCCTGATCATTGGAAGAAGAGGTAATGTTGCTGATCAGTCCAACGATCTCATCGATGGAATTTACGATCTCATCGAGAGACTTCGCTGTATCCTGTGCAATCCTTGTACCATTGCCAACCTTGTGGATCGTATCGTCGATCATCTCTGCCGTCTCGCTCGCTGCCGCCGCACTCTTCGCTGCCAGATTTCTTACTTCCTCAGCCACCACTGCAAAGCCCTTGCCGTGTACGCCTGCCCTCGCAGCCTCAACCGCAGCGTTCAGTGCCAGAATATTGGTCTGGAATGCGATATCGTCGATGGTCTTGATGATCTTGGAGATCGTCTCGGAAGATGCATTGATATCATCCATAGCCTGAATCATGGACTTCATCTGGTCGTTGCCGGATGTTGCCATATCCTTTATGTTATGTACCAGTACATTAGCCTCGCCTGCCTCTGTTGCGTTAGCCTTGGTACGCTGTGTCACCTCGTCCATGGAAGCCGTTACCTGCTGGATTGCGCTTGCCTGCTCTGTGGAACCCTGTGCCAGAGCCTGGCTGGCATTCGCCACCTGCTCGGACCCTACGGTAATCTGTGAGCTGGCCTCTTTCACGTTGCTGAGTGTCATATTGTTCTCAGAAAGCAGTCTGCGGATTGCCTTACCAAGCACATCCCTGTCACTGCGGGGATTCGCTTCCATGGTAAGGTCACCCTTGGAGATTGCATCCGTAATTCTTGTCTGCTCCCTGATCGCCTCAGCCATCTGTCCGAACTCATTGAGCAGTTCACCCAGATCGTCATTGTAAATCTTCTCGCAGTCCACATCAATATCGCCCATGGTCATCTTCTTAGCCGCCTCGGACAGCTTCGCCATAGGTCTGGTAATCGCCTTAATCAGGAACAGGCAGTACATGATCGTAATAAGAACCGCCAGAACCATAACAGCCACCTGGAGAATCGTCAGGCCTGTCAGTTCCTGCTTTATCTGCACTTCTTTTGCTCTGGAAGCCGTTTCCATCGTAGTAATCAGTTCAACCAGGCTGGTCTCCACGTCATCCGCAATCGCTGTACCGGTACTCAGCAGGTCATTGACCGCCTCTTCCGCCTGACCGGATTTCGCCTTATCAATATCCGCCTGTGTGGAATCATACCAGGAATTGATCTTGTCTACCACAGCCTTATAATCAGCCGCCGTCTCAGAATCCATCTCGCCTGCTCTCATCTCGAAAAGATCCAGATATTCTCTGGCATCCGCCTTATACTGCTCGATCATTGCCTCCTGTTTCTGCACCTCATCCGGCTGATCATAATAAACAAACAGAATGTTGCGCACGCGAACTTTAATATTACAGAAGCTGGCAAACGCCTGCGTAATGTCATACTGTGCCAGCGCGCTGTTGTTCAGACCTGTGCGCGCCTGATTGACCATATTGGAGGACCATATACCCACTGCTGATAGGATGAGCATCAGACCCAGCATTAACACACTAAACAAGGTAATTTTGCTTCTGACTGTCATGTCATTAATTGAAAATCTCTTCTTCATGGTAATATCTCCTTTTTATGATTGTTCTTCCTTGCGGATATCTTCCATAGCTGCCGCAATGTCATCCTGCTTAATCAACTTCTCTGGATCCAGCAGAAGCGTCACCGTATCCCCTGTTCTGGCCAGCCCATAAACATATTTATTATGCTCATGTTCTTTCCTTCCCAGAGATGGCGGCGGCACAATACTATCCTCTGCAATGGTATCTACATCCGCTAATCTTTCCACGATCAGACCGATCATTGTTGACTTCACGTCAATGACGATAATACACGTCCGATCCGTATATTCGCACGGTTCCAATTTGAACCTTACGCGAACATCGATCACAGGAATAATTTTGCCTCGGAGATTGATCAGTCCCTTAATATAATCGTCTACCTCGGGTATTGCCGCGATTGGCTGCATCGCAATGATTTCATTCACATAACTGATGCTTATACCGAAGAACTCTTTACCCGTCTGAAATGTCATGAACATTCCTTTCTGGGTATCTTCCTCCAACAGCTCTTCCGTTTCGTCCGTTTCCTCTTTTTTCAATAACTCTTCCGCCATGTACTATCTCCTTTCTCCGTCGTGCATCAGCAATCCGGCGATATCCAGGATCAGCGCAATGCTTCCGTCGCCAAGCTGCGTACAGCCCGAAAGACCTTTGACCTTTCTGACATAGGACGGAATCGGCTTGACCACAATCTCCTGTTCCTGCAGCAGTTTGTCAATCAGAACACATACCTGACTGCCTTCATGCTCTAACACAACGATGATTCCCTCTTCAATCTTATCGACAGAATCGGGCAGATCATACTTTTCATTCAGGCGGATAAAGGGATAACACTCTCCCCTTAATACAATGTATTCCTCGCCGCTCGGTTCATGAATGAGAGAATCCTCTCCCACCCTCACGAACTCCTTGATAGACGCCGTCTCAATCACGAACGGGGAATTACCAACCTGTACTACGATACCGTTAATAATCGCGAGCGTCAACGGTATTACCAGAGTCATCTCTGACCCCTCAAACTCCACACTGGTGATATCGAGTCTTCCGCTGATGGTCTGAATATTCTTAACCACCACGTCCATGCCGACGCCTCTGCCGGAATACTCCGTAACCTCTTCCTTGGTGGAAAAGCCCGGCAGGGTGATAAACCGGAAAATTTCCTTATCCGTGAACTCGCTCATCGGCTTGTTCTCAATTACACCCTTCTCCAAAGCTTTTTGATATAATTTGTCTTTATTTAAGCCCTTGCCGTCGTCCTTGACGCTGATATAAACCTTACCGCCCTCGTTCTTGGCCTCCAGCGTGATCTTACCCTTGGCCGGCTTGCCGACTGCGGTACGATCCTCCGCATTCTCCTCAATACCGTGATCCACAGAGTTTCTCACAAGGTGCATCAGCGGGTCGGTAATGTGCTCGATGATATTTTTATCCACTTCCGTGTTCTCACCGATCACTTCCAGCTCAATATCCTTGCCCAGTTTTCTGGACACGTCGAAGACAATTCTTCTCATCTTCTGGAATACGTTTGTCAGCGGCATCATGCGCATCGACATAATAACTTCCTGCAACTCCGTGGTGATCTTGGAAAGCTGCCCGGATGCTTTCTGGAAATTGGAAAGCTCCAGCCCCGGCACCTTAAGATCCGGATTCTGCAGTACCACCGCCTCTGCGATAACCAACTCACCGATCAGATCCATCAGCGAATCCATCTTCTCCACATTCACACTGATAATGCTCTGCTGCTTAGGCTGATTCTTGGCAAGCGTCTTGCCCTTTCCGGCCTCCTTGGTCTTAACCACATAGTCACCGGGCTTGGGTTTATCCGGCTTCGTTTCCTTAGCCTCATCCTTTGCCGCCGCAGCGGGTGCAGCCGCAGGTGCAGCCTCTTCTCTGCCAAACTCCCCGAGCGCGCTTCCGTACTCTTCCTTGGTGAGTTCGTCAAAGTTAATCTCCTCCGCCTCAGAGCTGTCAATCAGAGAAATAACCTCCTCCTTGGAGCTCTTTGTCTGTAGCAGCATATGGAAGCCCTCTGCCACAATCACATCGGCGCTTGCCTCATTGGAGAGGATATCATCCGGTGTGTAGAGCAGATCCTCCGCAACTTCTTTCAAAGCATAAGTAGCCGAGTAAGCTCTCAGATTACTCATCTGCGTGTCGCTTCGATAATGAATCGAAATCCGATAAAAATGACTGTCATCTCCCGCTACAGGCGTAATGTAGAACTGTGTCGGCTCCACATGCCTGTTCGCCTGCGGCATCTCAATGCCCTGTTTCTTGATCTCGCCTTTCAGGCGGCTGAGAAACTCGTCCAACTCCTCCACCAGCTGTTTTTCGTCGCCGTCGGGGGTGTCTCCGCTCTTCAGTTTATCAAGCTCTCCCGTCACGAAATCCGATACTGCAAGTACCTTCTCCACCAGTTCCATGTGGGGTACGTCATCCGGATGGGATTCTCTCAGGTAGTAAAATACATCTTCCAGTTTATGGGTTACCTTCGTGATGTTTTCATACATCAAAACGCCTGAGGAGCCTTTGATGGTGTGCATGACTCGGAAAATTTCATTGATATCGGTATCATCGAAGCAGTCAGCATCCTGTTTTTCCAATATTATGCCTTCCAGTTTCTCCAAAAGCTGTCCACTCTCGTACAAAAACATGTCAAGCATACTGTCTGTGTTGAATTCTTCTGCCATACTTCCTCCTAATCTTAAGGATTTTCTAAATCAGCCCCAGCTTATTTAATACCTTTTCAAACTTCTCCACATCTATCGGTTTCCCGGCATAGGCTTCGCATCCAAGCTCGAACGCCATCTTTACATTGCGCTCGTCGTTAAGCGCCGTCGTCATTATGACTTTGACACGCTTACTCTTGGGAATGCCCTTCTGCGCCTCAATGTCACGGATCGCCTTCAATACCTGATATCCGTCCATAACCGGCATCATCACATCCAGGCATGCCAGATCATAGGGCTCTCCGTCCTCAAGCGCCATCATAAAGGCATCCACAGCCTCTTCACCATCCACCATCACGTCACATTCTCCATAACGTGAAAGCTGTTTATCCATAAACTTACGGCTGGCGAAGTCATCCTCTGCCAATAAAATCTTCATATGCGCCCAACTCCTTTCCTCTATAATATCTATTTACTCAACAGGTTATATACCTTGCCTGCGATCGCTGTAACGGGCGCCTGCTGCTGCACTG
>CAMQTN010000149.1 GCA_947037115.1 uncultured Lachnospiraceae bacterium | reverse complement strand
GTATAAAATTTTCAAAGTTCACAAATTTCTGCTTGACTTTCTATTTGCAGACTTAATTTTCTCCATGATTAAACAACTTCCATTCTTCGCTATATGACATTTCTTTATAGGAAGAACTCGCTATAAGTTTTTCGTAGAATGATAACTTTTTTTGTGTCAGGTCAAATGCGTTTTGCAGATGAGTCATTTGTTTTTTAATATCCTCCATATGATTTTGCACCATGGCAAAACGCTGTTCAAGGGTTTCTCCGCCCTGTATTAACAGTGAAACGTAATCCTTAATGGAATGAATGGGGATATTTGCCATGCGCATACACTGTATCATTTTTATCCATTCAATGTCCTCGTCTGTATATTGCCTGTATTTTTGGCTGTTTCTGGCTATTTGAGGCAATAATTTTTCTTTTTCATAATATCTTAAAGTTGATGTTGATAACCCGGTTATTTTGGCTGCTTCCTTTGCTGAATACATATAAATCCGCCTTTCTGTTTCATCGTAAACTATGAAGCGCACTTCAAGTCAATAAAAAATTATATCATAATGCGAAGAAAAAACACATAAGGAGCAGGTGAAGGGAGCATACCAACTATTTGAAATCCTTAATTTATTATGAAGGGATTCAGAGCTGTAATGATGAGGAACGGGACTGCTATTTTCAGTTGCGACATATGCACTGTCCGTCCAGTCCATTTCTCCAATTTATTTATAAATTTGTTATAGGCAGTACACCATAATGTATTCTTCTTCGTTCTCCTTTACAATCTCAAAACCGATTTTTAAATACATCTTTGCCGCATAATTGGCTTTTTGAACGGAAAGAGAAACCTGGCTGTACCCATGTGATTTGAGCAGGGCAAGAAGTTCCTTCATCATAGCCGTTCCAATGCCAAAACCCCGGTATTCTTTATAGAGAGAGATTGCCAAAGAGGGCGTTTCATCATCTATATGTCCGTAATCGTTCATAATGCGAACCCATACAGCACCGGCAATCTTACCGTCAGCCTCCGCCACGAATCCCCAATCATCTTTTGATTCCCCGAAACGCGCAACATAAACCTGTAATTCGGGAGATGTAATAATGGTTTTAGGTGGAGGTTCGACACCCTCTGGAATAAAGATTGCTTCATATAAAAAATGATCCAGTAACGGATATTCCTGTTTTTGAATTTCTCGTATCGTTACGTCCATAGCCGACCTCTCGATTCTGTGCTTTTCATATATTTCGGCATAATTTAGATAATCTTGATTGCACCCTGTTTGTCACCGTTGATGATAAGCTGCAGTGTGCTGGCTGCTGGTATGGTCCGCAACGATTTGCGTGGCAGGTGTATACCTTTTTGGAAAAGTTGGTTGGAACGGGAAGATGATCCATCCTTTTTGTATCCATGAGGGGAGCGGCCTTAGATGGGATAGTTGAAGTGCCGGATATTGTAAAAGGACTGAGTTAGACCACATTTTTGCAGGAAGTGTGGCATAAACCGCATTCTGAAGTGATGTGGTGTTGAGTACAATGGCAGAGAAAAATATAATAGGCCTGTGAAGACAATCCGCAAACAGGCAATGCGGAGAAAGCAGAAAATACGGATCTGTGCGGATTTTGTGATTAACTATCCGGGAAATGTATTTGACATAGACATTTGCCTGGCAGAGTAAAGGAATATATTTTGGAGAAGGAGGAAATTTGAAATGGATCAGACTTACATCACATTAAACAATGGGGCAAAAATCCCGCAGTTTGGCATGGGCGTATATATGGTGCCGGAAGGAGAGGAGACAAAGGGGGCGGTTCTGAACGCCCTTAAGATGGGATACCGTCATATTGATACGGCCCACGCTTACCAGAACGATGTGATATGTTGTGAAGTGTAGATGTCAGATTCCTCTAAAGGCTTGTATTTTAGTGGGAATCTCCATCTGCTAGTCAGATACAAGTATCTGACTTTTGCGGCATTCGCCAAATTGACATACAAGTATGTCAGCTTGGCTCATTGCTCGCAGAAAATACAACATATGCGGCTGGCTCATTTGTGGTGAATGGAAACTTGCAGATGTTGTGGTAAAGGAAGAAGGTGATAATCCTTTTATTCGTATCTGTAAACAGTTTAGCACAAAGAAAGGCGGTTGTATATGGAAATTACTTATCATTGGGAAGGCGATTACCTGATTCCTGACCTGAAACTTTCGGATACAACGGAATATCAGATTGGGAAGTATGGAAGAATGAGAAAGCGGTTTTTGAAGGAGAATCACGGAGGTGTTTATTCGTATATGCTTTTGTCAGAAACCTTATGGAAGCATCTTGCGGAAATTGATGAAGAATGCAATGAGATGATGGACAGGCTTGTGGGGCAGATGGCGAAGAAAGAGGGCGTAACCGAACAGCTAAAATCCGATGACTGGCTGTGCTGGCTTCAGAAGATGAACAGCATTAGGAGCAGGCCGGAGGAAGTTGTGAAGCACGATCTGATATATTCCCTTTAGTGTTGTTTTGGTATTAAGTTTTGTAGCAGGAGGCGGTCAAGGGGCTTTTTACAGCCCCTTGTTTATAATTTCCCAATAACCTGTTTTATTAGAGCCGACACGCTTAATTAAGCATTTTTCTTTTAATGCTTTAATTGCTCGGTCAATCGTGCTTTTCCCAAAAGAAGTTTCTTTCTGCAATTCCATTTTTGTAATTCTTGGTTTTTTCCTTATTGCAGCTAAAACAGCCTGCTCGGGAGAGGAGATATTTATTGCCCCATTTATTACCTCATTTGTTACCCCATCCGTTTTATTTATTACCCCATTCCGAATTGTGGCATTGAGCATAAAGGCGTTATCACGGTACTCAGGAGCAGGAAGCCCGGCTGCCGCCATTTCATTAAACATACGGTCAATGCCTTCGCCGAATTCCTGCACATAATCATATTCGTGGAGAAAGCGGGCAATGTTTGGGTTGCGGGAGAAGTGAACGGTGCGGAGATTATTCAGACGCACAATTCCGGGCAGGATACCGGGACTCTCAACCGTGATCCGGTCATCAAACATTTTAATTTGTATATCGGTTCCCTTAATGCTGTAATCACGGTGGGCGACGGAGTTAATGATTATTTCTTTCCAGACGAATTCGGGGTATTCAGGCGTTGTATGGAAAAGACCGTCTGTACCAAGCTTTGTGTGTTCTTTGATTTGGCTGCGTACAAAGTCGAGAGAACTGCGAACCATATCGAGAATACGGCCTTCAGACATTTCATCCTTAATGACGTTCATTTCGCTTCCAACCTTGGCTTCTATGCCGTCATATCGGATAAAACGCACCCTTGCCCTTTTGAAGAAGCGCTGCGGATTTTTGGTATCCGATTTTCTTGCAGTATTCAGCGACGAAATTCAAGTCAATATCTTCCATAGAGGAACGATAAACAGGCTCGTCCTCGTAATAGCGGGAACCTTTGGCATACATGAGCTGTAGCCGCTCGTCGAAATTCAGTTTTTTGGATTTGTCGCCCATGCGGTAATATACTTCGTCTTGCTGGTTAGCGTGTAGCTCAGGACTTTGCGGAATGGTCATAACCAGCAGATGATTGGCATTGCCGTTTCTGTCGGTACACTCAACCGTTTCAGTAGTAACACGCACTGACGGGGTGCAGTAATCAAAAGGTACTCTAAGTATATCATTGACATTGTTGTGGTAGTCGTCAATGCCTGTGACTGTATAATCATCTTCGATGCCGATTACAAGCGTACCGCCGTCTGCATTGGCAAATGCGACAATATGATTGGACAGTCCCTTCGGATCTTTTCTTGCGCTCTTACGGTCATAAGTCTGTCCTTCCTTTTTGGTATAAAGTTCTTCCAAAGTAAACTCCATATATATCATCTCCATTGCTTATTTTTCTATATTTAGTAAAATATAAGTTGACGTTCCCTATGTTTTATTAGACTTTGTGTGACAGGCTGTTGCACAAAATTTCCCTGATGTAATAGTATCTGCCCTATTTCAAAGAATCATTCCTGTGTTCCCATCGGCGCAGATTGTATCTATAAGCTAATCAGGGATTTATTTTGTTCCCCTTTTTCTTTTCTCTTGATTTGTAGACATTAAACTGGTTTTTGCACTTCTGGCGGCAAAACTCATTCCCCTTCCTGCTTGCGACAAAGGCTTTTTTACAGTGTTTGCACATACGTATATCACTGTCCTTATCCGTGAGCATGAAGGAAAAGCACATCTGCACCATGACGAGCAGGGAATGGAAATCCCATACGATAACGGGCGAATCCTTTTCAAGCGCGATCCGGTAAGTCGGGGATATGCCGCCGAAAGCGGAAATGCCCTGACGGTACAGGCTGCGTGTCTGTTCGTCAATCGTATCATAATCCATGTAATAAAGGAAACTTGTCATAAAGGTAAACGCCCAGTCGGTAAATTCCTTCACAAGCCAGTCGTATCTTTCTGCATATTCCTTCTGCAATTCCATTGCCACAGCCTGCGGCGCATTCCCCATAGCCATTGTGATCGCAATGCCCTCACGGTCAGTCACAGACCATCCCGACTCCACGCCGTTCTTTTTGAAATCCGGCTTGTCAAAAGGGTAAAAATAAGAAAGATATTCGTCTGTAGGGAGGGATTCTTCCTTTATAAAGTGATTTTTGGGAAGATACACTGATTCATAGGTTATAAAGTCCGCAGTTGTCGGCAGACTGTTTTCTTTCCTGTATGTAAGTATGCCGCCATAGAGTTTTCGTATCTTTTTTAGCGCAGTTTCTCTGATACCCCTGATATTCCGGTCTGACTGTCCAATACTTTCCACATACTCTGTTGTGGAATAATCACGCAAAAACAGGTAATAGAGCATATTTTTGAGATGAGGCTTTAGTTCCTTCAATATTTTTGATAAATCCACATCCGTGACAAGCTCATGTACTGTTTCGGGATGGTCAAATATAATATCAAGGAAATCGCCCGCAAGTATGAGCTTTCTTAAAACCATGTCATAGGAAAGTCTGTCGGAAAAATATAATTCATCTGCGCCCCATTCTAAAGGGACAGTGGAGCGTCCTATCTCATGGTTTCTTTCTTTCCGTTCCCTGTTAGCGTCCAGTTTATCCCACCATTCAATGACTTTTTGGAAATCATCTTCTGTTCTTGCGCTTTCCTCAATACGCCGGATCGCAAGGACGCGGGCTTCACGGTGGAGCATATCCCCGTTCGCTTCCGTTATGAAATTTTGTTCCCTGAATGCTGGAAGCTCAGCGTATTTCGGCATTTACAGTCAGTCCTTTGCAAAAATATAAAAAAGTGTAGCAGTTTTTTCAAAAACACTTCCGATTTTATAGCCGTTTTTCTCCTATTAGTGAAAAGAGTAACTCTTTTTATGCAAATACGATTACAAGAAAGGAGAGACGGCTTATGGAGTATGGGTAAAAATAAAATCCGATTACCAGGTGCGGAAGTATAGGAAATATTATAAAGGATATGCGTATGACACGCAAGAAAGGATTACATGATGGAGTCAGTAAAAGTGAATAACGATGTGACAAAAACCAGTCCTTCTGTGGCTGGATTTTTTTATCGCAGGATTGGTGGGACGCTTTTCAAGGTCAGGGTATTTACGGGTTCAGGGTACGCCGACACACTAGACGAAAAAATATCCCGTTTAATCTGCAACGAAATGATAACAGGGGGCGGAAACTGTGGTATGATGGATTTACCACAGATGAGCCAGCCGGAAAGGAGTTCAACATGAACAACAGGACGGCTGGAGACAACAGAATAACTGCTCTTTATGAGCGACTCTCAAGGGACGATGAGCTTGCGGGAGACAGCAGCATAGCCAACCAGAAGAAAATGCTGGAGGACTATGCGAAAAATAACGGGTACACCAACAAGGTGCATTTTACGGATGACGGATTTTCCGGCGGGAATTTTGTTGAGGTAAGATAACGTAACCTTTTTTGCAGAGGGCGTTATCTTACCTCTTTTTGATGTATGTTAGATAGCATAACTCTTTACGTCGGCTC
>CAMQTN010000148.1 GCA_947037115.1 uncultured Lachnospiraceae bacterium | reverse complement strand
CAAATCACCGTCCACTATGCCGATTTCATAACCCATGACATAAAAATAGTCAGCGTGGTATGTATCAAAGATTTTATCAACCGTTTCCAACTGCTTTTCGGAAAACATCTCCATGTGCGATTCCCGTTCCGCCATGCGCTTGCGTTCGTTGTAATAGTTAATTTTTTCGTATCTCAATGCCATGCGGCAGTATGTCACAAACTGGCGCACCACCCTGTCTTTTTTATCTTTGTTTATCAATGTCCTGTCCTCTATTTCTGAAAAATTGATTTATCTGAAACGAAGTCAGGACTGGCGGGGAACGGCAGTGTATTGTTGCTTTTAGAAACAGAAAAGCGCTCATTGGTTTTCTTCCAACAAACGCTTTCCCGCCTAAGTTTCAGTGTAAATATTCCTTTTTCCTAATTTGGGACAACTTCCAAATCAAGCTCTTCTGCAATTTTTCTTATAGTTTTTGCCGAATTGTGAAGTTTCTCCATTTCCTTTTCATTCAAAGAAATAGGAACATGGGTTTCGATTCCGTCTGCCCCTATAATAGCGGGCATACTAAGGGCAATTTCTTTAATCCCATAATTTCCATGCATGATAGAAGATACCGGAAGAATAGATTTTTCATCCCTTACAACGCATTCACAGATACGCTTAACCGACATAGCAATTCCATAATAAGTAGCCTGCTTTTTAGAAATAATATCATAAGCGCTGTTTTTTACATCTTCCGCAATCTCCCGCATTGCTTCCTCATGGTTGAAATGTCCACGCATCTCACAAAAATCATTCAATGGAATACCAGATATATTCGTGCTGCTCCATGCTGCAATCTCACTATCCCCATGTTCGCCAATGATAAAGGAATGAATGCTACGGCTGTCTACCCCTAAATGTTTACTAAGCGCATATTTTAGCCTTGCGGTATCAAGAACCGTTCCGGAACCAATTACTCTTTTTTCAGGAAACCCGCTCAGCTTTACAGCAGCATAAGTAAGAATATCAACCGGATTTGATACAATCAGCAATATTCCTTTAAAATTGCGCTTTGCAATTTCAGGAATGATGCTTTTGTAGATAGCAACATTTTTATGTACTAAATCGAGCCTTGTTTCATTCGGCTTCTGGTTTGCCCCGGCAGTCACAATGACAATAGAAGCATCCATCAGGTCATCATAGCCTCCTGCATAAATCTTCATCTGTCCGGCAAACGGAACGCCATGCGAAATGTCCTTTGCTTCTCCGTCTGCTTTATCATAATTTGCATCAAGAAGCACCATTTCAGTGAACAGCCTGCTCTGCATCAGTGTAAATGCTGTTGCAGCGCCTACAAATCCACAGCCGATGACTGCTGCTTTTCTTGGGTTAATTGTTTTTATCATCTCTATTCCTCCCATTCAATAGCGGAAACAGGACAGGAACGAACGGCATCCTGTACCATGCTTTCGTTTTCCGGTGCAGAGTCCTGATACCCCTCCGCCTTATCATCGTCATTCATACGGAATACATCAGGTGCCATCCCAACACACAGCCCGCATCCAATACAAGCATTCTGATCTACATTCACCCTCATGCCGCATCCCCCTTTCGCTAAAATACAACAACCAGCAACATTTTAAACTGCTCTTTACCCAAGACCGCATGAGGGTGTTTTGCGGGCATTACGATAGATTCTCCCTCATGCAGTTCATACTTTTTGTCATCAATCGTAATCTCGCCAACGCCATCCAAACAAATCACAAAGGCATCACCACTGGACTCATGGCTGCTGATTTCTTCTCCCTTGTCAAAAGAAAACAATGTGACACTCAGCGCATTATTTTGTGCTAAAGTCCTGCTTACAACCTGATTGCTTTGGTAAGCAACCTGTTCTTTTAAAACTAAAATTTCTGCCTTGTCTATATTTTTTATTTTTTCCATACTGTTCGTTTGCTCCTTCCCTCAGCCTGATTTTTAACCACCCGTTCAAGATGTTTCTGTTTTCACCTCAAACCCATGTTTCTCAAAAGTTTCAAAAACTTTGTCCATAGGAATATTTTTTATGGCAGCTCCATTTGGTATCGTCATTACCTTACCCATTACAGCTAAAGACATAGGCTTTATAATTTCCTTAAACCCTGCTTCTGCCAATACCTCTTTTATTTCAGGATTTTCACTTACCAGCTCTGAAACTGTTTTTGTGAAATCAACAACTTTACCCATTCGCCTATCTCCTTTTTTCTAACCATGTAATATATTTCTCCTGTATGCCGTCCTGTTCCGCTTTTTTCTCAAACGCTCTTGTCTGTTCATCAATCTGCGCTTTGCATTCCTCTGACAGTGTTCGTAATGCATAAGTGTAGCAGACGGTATCTTCTTTCTCAATGTGACGCTGCAATAAATCCACATAACCCGATGCATGGGTGACGATATCCAGCTTTCCTTCTGTAGTCGGAACACTGGCATACTGCTTAACTGCGTTCTCCAATTCCCCGATATGGAATCTTCCGAAGTCATGTTCCACCAGCATTCCATTGCGCACCAGTTTTTCTGCAACAGGATCGGAATTATTAAGCATAAACCGAAACAATATCTGTTCTTCCTTTCCATGATGATGCTTGTCTGCATAAGTTCTTGCAAAATCAATACACTCCAGAAACTCCTGAACATCAATGTCTGCCCCCTCAATCACAGCACAGCAGGTTCTCCTTAAATGCTTAGTCAGTGCTACGATATTCTCATGTTCTTTCATCAGTAAATCAATTCCATACATTATTTATCCCTCCTTAATCAATGTGAATGTCTGATTTCCTAAATATTTGTAGGAAAAACCGCTGCCCTCCAAAATACCTGCGACCAGCCTCTCCTTCAGGTCATAATAATGACTGACATCTCCTTGTAATGCTTCCCAATATGGCAAATGTATATCCACAGTCTGTTTCCATACTACTGCCTCCTGACTTATGGAAACCACAGTATTAACCCTGTCACAAGGCATTCCGTTCAATAGCAGATTATCCAAATGCCTATAAACTTCTTCTGCGCTTGTTTTCCCCGACAGTTTCCTGCTCCGTCCATACTCATATGCAGCATTCGCAATATCCGGCATACATTCAGAATGGGCATCCATCGTTGAGATGACCAGAAAAGCAAGGCGGTTTTCAGCGGCAGCGATTTTATCCTGTAACCAGCCATGTATATTACTGTTATCAATCATATTTTCAAGACTGCCTTTCTCCACCGCCCCATACTTTTGTTCCATTTCGGAAAGAATGCCATCATCATACCCGTTTTTGCTTATCATATCTGATAATCTTTCAACTAGCCCGTTTTGGAACTCTATTTTTCCGTATAGCCAGTGATGAATCGAACCTAAAAATGCGCTCATTGCACTCCTCCTATGAATTCAGCTTTTTCAAGAGTTCATCGGCATCCAGCCCATGCACCATGCAGGCATCCGCAAGGCTCTCCATCTGTGAGGACGGGCACCCTAAACAGTGCATCCCCATCTGCATCAACACCTCTGCCGCCTCCGGTTTGGTTCTTAAAATTTCTCCAAGTAACATTTCCTTTGTGATTGCCATATTATTTTCCTCCTATCTTTCTTTCCTGTTACAACACTTGCACTTCCTGATTTTTTTCGCCAAACTTTTCTTTTATCTCGGTGCAGATTTCTTCCCTGCTTATGCCTCTTTGTTCCTGCGTCTTAATCATCTTATACGCTTGAAAAAGCGGTGAAGGTCCAATTTCCGAGCTGAAAAATCCGATCCCCTGATTCCATGCCAAAAGTTCAAACACATCATCCAGCGCTGCGGATTCAAGACCATAGATATATGCCTTTACCAGTTCCCGCACAGCCTGCCTCATTCTTCCTGCGCCAACTGCATTTGTCAGGGAAAGGAGCAGACGCATTTCATAGGGGAGAGTGCGCTTCTCACTCTGCCATGTTGCCTGCCAAAAATCCGCCGCGATACGCCCTAAGTCCTCATCAATCATAGGATAATTCAGCAATGCAAGCGGACGGTATGGTGCAGAGCCTTCCGGCTCTTTTTCCTCTGTCCGGTAAAACCAGACATGAAACTCATTTTCTGCCAGCTTCTCTGTATGATGTATATACCCCAGCATATCCATCTCCTTATATAGCGGGTAAGGTTCAAAAGTCTGTATGACCTCAATTCCCTCCCCGGCTTTTAGCGTCATGGCACGTCTTTGTAAGCCGGGAAAGAAATTTCCCTGCACATGGCGTACATCCACTTTGAAGAAGTCTTTCTTTTTATCCTTCCATTCCTCGTACTTTATCATGATATCCTCCTTTATTTATTTTCTTGCTTTGGTGATTACATTATAGTAAAATAAGCAGAGCAAGTATGTTTGAATTCAAACAAAGAGGTGAGATTTTGGAAAAATTTTTAAACGTATTAAAAAAATGCCCGCTGTTTGCAGGATTATCCGATGACGAGATTTTAACCTCGCTAAAGTGTATCGGAGCAAAAGTCAGAAAAAACGCCAAAAATCAATACATCCTTCAGGCAGGAGATTGTACGGACTGTATCAGCCTGCTTGCGTCTGGGACTGCTTTAGTCATTCAGGAAGATTTATGGGGAAACCGGAACGTTATGACAAATCTTATGCCGGGCGACTACTTTGCCGAACCCTTTGCCGCCATTCCTGATGCAGTTCTCAGCGTCAGTGTTGTTGCGACAGAAAATTGTGAAATTGTGGAAATAAATATGAACCGCCTGATTACCATGTGTTCCGCTGCCTGCAGCCATCATAACCGCCTGATTAAAAACCTGATTACAGCTTTTGCCCAAAAGACACTGTTGTTTAACGAGAAGATAACGCACATGAGCAAGCGAAAAACACGTGATAAGCTGCTTTCCTATTTATCTGCTGAAGCAGCCAGACAAGGATCACTTTCTTTTGACATTCCCTTTGACCGCCAGCAGCTTGCCGACTTCCTCTGTGTAGAACGTGCAGCAATGTCTGTAGAATTATCAAAGCTGCAAAAAGAAGGGCTTCTGAAAACCTTTCATTCTCATTTTGAATTAAGTCCAAATGCCACAAATTAAAACAGGTCAATCTATACATAGCAGATTGACCTGTTTACAAAATACATATTTGTTATCAAATCAGCGGTTGCCTTCTGCAATCCCATAAACGGATTGCAGAAGCATTTTTCCTGATGATGTCTTAAAAACACAATCTATAACATTTCTGATATTGGCTTCCTGATATCCGGATTCGTCAGCATTAACCAAATAATCAGCTTCCAGCAAAATCTGGTAATCAATCCCGTCAACCTCCTGAAAAGTATGATGATGTGCGACCAAAAAGATGATACGGTTCACCATCTCGTTCGACAGCCCTGTACCCTTCAGGAATTCTTCAGCTAATACAGCGCCTTCTTTTTCCTGAAGTTTTCCATTTGTATTTCCGTATTTTTCCCGGCACAAAGGACACGCAATATCATGTATAATAGCCGCAATTTCTATTATTCTCTGTTCATCATCCGCTACTTTCTCACACTCTGCAATCGTTTTTGCATAGGCATACACTTTCATAAAATGATTGATATCATGAAGATTTCCTTTTGAATACTTTACCATTTTAACCATGATTTCTGAAACAGTCATATCATTTCCTCCTGTTATCTATACATCGTCTATAACCAATAGTCCACAAACTTACCAGTCACATCGTACAATTAAAAGCCAACCTTATGGCGAATCGTCATCCAAAACATCAATCCGTTCTATTTTAAAGACATTTAATGTGTCCACATCAGGGCAGGCAAAAACCGCTGTCCCCTTCTCCTGTCCGGGTATTTCGCCGCCGTATCTTAAAATATCAATATATGGAAATGCAACATGCATAGCCATAGGACAGAGTTTTCCACGCTCTGTATCAAAATCAAAACTATCACCTATTTTGTGACCCCTATGACATCCTTTCGTGCCTTTTTGATCAATCAATGTGATCTGGATTCCAGGTTTTTTCATATTTTAAGCACCTCCAACTCCTTCTCAATCGGTATTCCCTTATATATATCCTGTCTCTTATACACATCTGACGCTGCCGACGAAGCT
>CAMQTN010000147.1 GCA_947037115.1 uncultured Lachnospiraceae bacterium | reverse complement strand
GATAAAAATAAGATGAAGTTTTTTATATAAATGCTCCAGCATTTTTGCCCTCCAATTTATAGCCAGATCCGTAAACCGTTTTTATTTCGCAGCAGCTTCCTATCTCCCGTAACCTTTTCCTGAGAAACGAAATATAATTATCCACGTTTCCGGGTACGATGTCTGTATCGGTTCCCCAAATTTTGTATATCAGCTGCTCTCTGGTAATGAGGGATTGGGGGTGGTTTATAAAGGCAGACAGTACCTCGGACTCTTTCGCAGTTAAAAGCAGGGAATTTTTGCCGCATGACAAGATACGTTCCATCTGATTGAAAGACAGATCAGAAAAGCAAATGTGCATTTCCTGTTTTATTTCGGCGGGACGCCTGGTCAGCGCTCTGATGCGGGCAAGCAGTTCTGCGATATGAAAAGGTTTTACCAGATAGTCATCTGCACCATTGTCCAGTCCCTCTATCCTGTCATTTAGTTCTGACATCCCCGTAATAATAATGGCAGGAATTGCAATTCCCTTCCGGCGCATGGCCTTAATAATTGTCATTCCGTCAATGATGGGGAGCATACGGTCAACGACTGCCAGGTCATAGCAGTATTCTATATTCAGTGCGTGGATCATGGCGGTTTCCCCATCATAGCAGCAGTCAACTATATATCCGGCTTTTTGCAGTTCATCCTGTATGGAACTGCAAAGTTCTATATCATCTTCAAGCAATAGTATTTTCATGATATCAAATCCTCTTTCCATGGTGTTGTTCCACATATGGCTGGAAAGACATTTTTCCATTTGCGGGTTCCTCTTTTCTATTCAGTATAGCAGATAATTCTATAAAAATCCTATAAAAAGTGACGTTTAAATCGATTCCGGTTACAAGATTTTTTTAGGACTTTGCAGTTAAAATGAAAAAAAACAGAAAGGAAGTTTTTATTATGAAAAATCAAAAAATGTGGAAAGGTTTAGTAATTGGATTGTGCATATCAGCTCTTACAGGATGTGGCACTGGAGCAGATGAAAAGACAGGGGGTGGGAATATGCCTGCAACAGAGTATCAAAGCAGCATATTTGATGACGAGGATATGCATTCAGATGAAAATGATAACATTGCTCCTAAAGCAGATAATGCAGATGGCAATAGCAGCCAGGAAAACAAAGACAGTTCCCTGCCGGATGGGAATGGAACAAACGGAGCGGACGCTTCGCAGGAGAACCAGAGCAATACCACGGCTAATGGTACAGATGAGAAAGTAGATGCAGACAGCCTGTATGCATCAGCGGCTATCACAGGGAGCGTTGTGGAATTTTCGGATGGCAGCTGTACAGTAAGTGCCGCCACAACAGAAGATGACGGAAAAACTGGCGTAGTTGCCGCACCTGGGTATGAAAGTGAAGATACAAATGTAGTGGTGACATATCAGGAGGGCTGTGTGGTTCAGATTGCAACTATCTATACTTCAACCGGGACTGCAGAATTGGAGCAGGCATCTGTAGCTGACATTAAGAAACAGTCAAGTGTTATTATCTATGGGAGCTTTGAGGACACACATCATGTAACGGCTACAAAAGTTATCATATGCCATAGAACAGCCTGAACAACAGGAGGTATTCATTTTGAGATTCTATCAGCTTGCCTTCCGGTATTTATGCCGGAAGAAGTCTAAAACATTTATTTTACTTTTGGTATTGCTGTTCATAAACAGCATGATCCTGGGTTCTTACATGATTCTGCATGCCACAGAGGATTCCCGGATTACTATGCAGGAAAAGATGGGGACCAAGGCGGTACTGGAAGTGAAGGGGAGTGACCGATTTATTACGGAAAATGAGGTCAGGAAAATCCGGGATATGGATGGAGTGATATCTGTCAACCGCATGGCTGACAGTGCCGTTTATCCCGTTAATTTTAATCCCATTACAAACAGTGATTCCGAGGATGAAAATAACTGGAAGGTAACGCTGCTGTCTTATGATGAGCTGGAACGTGACAGCGCCTTTAGTGACTTAAGATACCGCCTGATGAAGGGGGATATGATTACGGAGAGCTCTGGGAAAGGGGCTGTGATCAATTTTGCGCTGGCGGATGCAAATGGCCTTGAAATAGGGGATGAGATGGAAGTCGGGACAGAAACAGGGAGTGTGATCAATGTAAAGATCATAGGTGTTTTTGTTGCGGGAAGTGAGAGAAACCAGATGGATACCCTGCCGGCGGTAAACCGTATCGAAAACCAGATTTTTATTGACAATGAATCCTATACGGGGCTATTCGATAATGCGGGTTACCGTAAGATAGCGGTATATACCAAAAAACCGGATCAGGTAGATGTTCTGGTACAGGAATTAAAAGATTTTTTGGGCAGCAGAGTGGAGATCACCACTGCTGATATATTATATCGTCAGCTGGAGGTGCCGCTGAACAGGATAGTCCGTGTGATGAAACTTATGCTGGTATTCACGCTGGCTGCAGGGGTGACAATTACTTCAATATTACTCTGTATGTGGATGCGGTCGAGAAAAAGGGAAATTGCTGTTTTTATCAGTATGGGAAAAAAGAAAACGGATATTCTTATGCAGGTTTTTATGGAAACGGCAGCCGTCTTTTGTTTGTCTGTATTTGGCGCCTGTGTAATAGGAAGTGGGATGGCAGGAATTATGAAGGAACTGCTCATGAAAGAAAATACGGCAGTTCTCCTGTCAGTTTCCTTACAGGCAGGGGATATTGCAGCAATGTTCTTTGCAGGAGGCTGTATAGCGGTTATTGCTGTCTGTATTTCATTGCTGCCCATTTTAAGGGCAAACCCAAAAGACATTTTATCAAAAATGGAGGGATAGTAAATGAGAGGTTTTAGTTTGGCATGGCGTTCTGTTATCAGAAAACCTGTAAAAAGCATCCTGCTGTTTGTAACTGTATTTACCATCAGCCTGCTACTGTTGGCTGGAATGAGCAGTGGAAAAGCAACTGTTCAGATGCAGGATAATACAAGGCAGGCAGTCGGGGCAGGGCTTCTGCTGGAAGAAAATGAGGCAGACCGGCATCGGAGGATTGATGAGTTATCAAGGCAGCTTGATCATAAGGAAGGCAGCCTGGGCGGATACCATCAGGAAAAAATTACAATAAACGGAGTAGAAAACTGGAGAACATGGACGGATAATTCTTTTGAAACCCTGTTAGTGGAGGATATCGAAAAAATAGCGGGTACAGAAGGAATTGCCGATTACAATATTACAACAGTGACAACGGCTGCAAGACCAGTTGGTTTTATCCGCATTGAGGACGAGGATGTGGATCAGTATAGCGACCTTGGAGGTGTGTCGTTGGTCGGGAACAAAGATATGTCCATGGATTCCAATTTTCTTTCGGGAAATGCTTTTATCATGGATGGCAGAATGATTAAAGAAGGTGAAAAGGATGTCTGTGTCATTTCGGCAGAGCTTGCAGATAAAAACCAATTAGAAATTGGAAGCAGAATAAGTTTTGGCAACTGCCGGAATAAAGAGGATCCTATGGTTTATGAAGCAGAAGTTGTCGGCATCTATCAGGTAAACCAACCAATAGCTCCTTATATGTATGGGGATACTTACCGGTCTGAAAATATTATTTTTACGGATTTGGATTTCCCTGAAAAGGTGGATGGAAAGGCAGGCGACCCATTATATGAAAAGGCATATTTTAAGATTGCAGATGTGGATGAATATGAAGCTGTAAAGATAAGTGTAATGGGGGTAGATATAGCGTGGGAAAGGTATGACCTGATTGACAATAACGGAAATATGAATACCCTGTCCGCAAATTTTAATGAAATGGAGAAGTACAGCAGAACTTTAGTCTGGGTAATTTCAGGGGCAGGCCTGATTATCCTGTTCCTTATTTTTCAGTTCTGGATGAAAAGCCGGAATAGGGAAATTGGAATCATGCTGTCAATGGGAACTTCAAAAATACGGATTTTGGCCCAGATCATGGCAGAAGCACTTATGATTGCAGCAGTGGCTGTGTTGGTTTCCTTCTTGGCGGCACCGGGAGTGTCAGGCCTGACGGCGGATTATCTGGTAGAACAGCAGGTACAGAGTGCGGGAGAACAGGATTTACTGGATGAAGGGAAAGTGGCATTGTCATATGAAAAATCAGGGCAGAATGTGGTGGGCGTGCAGGCAGAAATTACTTCCGGGATGTTAATACAGGATGTTTCGGGCATTGCCCTGCTTATTGTGATATCTGTATGTGTATCGGGTATTGGCATATTGAAGAGAAATCCCAAGGATATCCTGCAGGATTTATAAAACAGTTTATGCGCGCAGGTGTAAATAAGGTAAGGAGGACAGTTGAAATGATATTAGAAGCAAAAAATATAGAATATGTATATAAATCCCAAAAGGACAGGAAAGTTTTAGGCGATATTTCTGTGCGGTTTGAAGAAAAAAAGTTTTATGCCATTATCGGAGCCAGCGGAGCCGGAAAAACAACTCTCTTATCTTTGCTGGCAGGGCTTGACAGTCCAACAGGAGGCACCGTTCTATATGAAGGGGAAGATATCCTTGCGAAGGGTTTGAATTACCACAGAAAGAACCATGTATCCTTAGTTTTTCAGGAGTATAACCTGATTGATTATCTCACCACGGAGGAAAACGTAAGGCTGGGAGGAACAGATAAGCCGGGGGAACTGCTTACAAAAGTGAATATCCCACAGGAAGCATGGAAAAGAAATGTAATGAAGCTGTCCGGTGGGCAACAGCAACGTGTAGCGATTGCAAGGGCGCTGGCAAGCAATGCAAAAGTCTTATTGGCAGATGAGCCGACCGGGAATCTGGATGAACAGACGGCAGAGGGAATTATTGAGTTATTAAGGCAGACTGCGCATGAGTTGGGGAAATGCGTAATCGTTGTTACGCATAGTAAATATTTGGCAAATGAGGCAGATGAAATTGTGCAGATTACGAATGGAATAATTGATTCATAGAATGAAGGAACCCTACAAAAGCAAACCGCCGCACTATGGCCATCATCCGCCATATACGGCGGTCTGCCTTTTCCGCAGGCAGGCCGGGCGGCCTGATTTGGAAAGCGGGGAAATAAGAGGTAATATGCTTACACGGCCAGTATGGGCTGTGCGCTTATAGTCATTTCGTGCAATTTATGGGAGTTTCGTGCAATGGGATTTGATAGGATACCCCATAATCCGATATAATTTATAGTGGAGAAAAACACAGAATTGAGGGAAATGCGATGAAGATAGCGGTCTGTGATGACAGCAGGGAGGACAGGGGCGCGCTACGGGCGCTGCTGGAAGCCTGCGGGCATGATTTTGAGATAAGGGAATACGGCTCTGGCGAAGAGCTGTATGCGGATATGGGATATGTACGGGAATGCAGCATAGTGTTCCTTGACATCAACATGGAAGGCATGGATAAGGCAGTTGTATTAGTGACACATGATCCTCATATTGCAAGTTACTGTAAGAAAATATATTTCTTGGATGAAGGAAGAGTAGGCCGGCCATGTGTCAGGAATGGTAATCAGGGTGATTTTTATGACGAGATTATACATCATATGGCTTCGCTTCAATAACAAAAGACAGCAAGGAGCTTATTCTTCAATGGTCTGTGGTGTTTTCTTTCTTGTCATTGTCGCTCCTTTCTATCTGCGGTATAGAAAAAGGACAGTCGAATTAACGTCGGCTGCCCTTATAAAATTGCACTTGGATTTTAAGGTGTTGCTCGATAAATTGTAGTTGTTTTACCTTTGTCCAGCTTGTGTTTCGCTTTTGATTTGTTCCATTTCAGTTGCTACATATTCAGCGGTTATCTTTTGATATTCCCCATTAGCTTTTGGGAAAGATACTGACTTGAGCAACTTGGCAGAGTAAGTCTGTGCAGGTTCATTTTCAAGGTCATTTGTGTATATTTCAACAACAGCATATCCAACAATGTTTTCTCCTTCGTGAATTATGATATTGATATATGCCGTAGTTCCCATATACCGTTCAAAATCGCTCTCGCCTGTTCGAGATAGGTTAGTCCAATATACAGTAGTATCATTTCTAGTGTTGAACGATGAGCCTAAATATGTTATTTTGTTGCCCTCCCAAAGAAGCAATGTCCCGCCATCAACTGATACTTCAAAACTTAAATCGTCGTATTCCGTAGCGGATAGTTTCAATGGAAGTC
>CAMQTN010000146.1 GCA_947037115.1 uncultured Lachnospiraceae bacterium | reverse complement strand
CACTTCTAGCTTCGTCGGCAGCGTCAGATGTGTATAAGAGACAGATATATTATACAGCAGAGGAAATACCATTTCAAACGTTTTTTAGATTATTTTTAAACCACAAGATGTTGTATACCCCCCCCCCGAAACTTTTTCAACATCTTGTGGTTTGGCATTTTATGGATATTTGCAACGTTTTTTCTCTGTCCAAATTATATGAAATTTAAAAGGTGCAAAGTCCCAAAAATCATTTCATGGACTTTACACCTTTGGTTTGGTTTTATGTTATGTTTCTGTCGCTCTTTCTCTTCTATAATTCTATTACTCCTTTATTTGTTCCCAACAATACTTTTCAACTAACTGTATAAATTCGTCGGCTACCGCAACCTGACGCTCAGCCTCTTCTCGGTTAGCAATATAAAAATCATCATAATCGCTTGCATGACGTATCTCTTCCGCCTCACCAATTTTTCTTCCAATTTCTCTCGAGAAGATCTCCGTTTTCACATAGTTTTTGTTAAAATTTCCGATTGCATCCTTGTGACGCTTAAAAGTATTTCCGTTTAAACCATGAACTGCATTTACTGCATGAAAAATAGCATAATAAGACCGATTATTCGCACTCTTATACTCTTCTGCATCCAATAATATTCTTGCCGATTTCAAATTATCCCTGGCCGTCTGAATTCGATATAAGCATAAATCCTTTCGTGTTCCTATCTCCTCTTTAGGCTGCTCCATATAAAATCACTCCTTCTCTATTTATATTGGCATAAAACGGATAATTTACAGCCCATTTTTTAAAATGCACTTCACTCTTAGCAATCGGCTTTATATCAAGCTCATTATCTAAGTTAAAATCATAAGTCATATAAGATAACTTCTGGCTGTATTTCTTCAACTCCAAATCCGATATATCAAGTAAAATCATAATATCTACATCTGAGTTTTCTCCGAAATCTCCCCTTGCATAGGAGCCATATAAAATCACTTTTCGCAAATGAGTACCATATATTTTCTTAATCTCAATAATATACTGTTCTAATAAACTCTGCATCATCTGCGGCATACACTATACCTCCTGCATGTATCTATATTCAATTATCTGCAATCAAGTATTCTCTATGCTGTAACTATAGTATACATTGCGGAAAATCAGAAAACAATTGACATCAGAAAATATCATTTCTCCACAGAACACGTCTGCAAATATTTTTCATAGAGATCCGGCCTTCTCTCCTTCGTCCGCAAAAGAGACTGTTCCCGCCGCCATGCGTCCACCTTCGCGTGATCGCCGGAGAGCAGAATCTCCGGGACTTTTTTCTCGTGCCAGATTTCCGGCCGTGAATACTGCGGGTACTCCAAGAGACCGTTTTCAAAGGATTCTGTCTGCGCCGACTCCCCGTTGTGAAGAACGCCGGGCACCAATCTCGCAATAGCGTCAATCATCACCATGGCAGGAAGCTCACCGCCCGTCAGCACGTAGTCCCCGATGGACACCTCGTCCGTCACGATCTCCGTAAGCACCCTCTCATCAATTCCCTCATAATGCCCGCAGAGAAAAATCAGGTCGCTCTCCTGCGCCATCTCCTGCGCCATCTCCTGATGAAAAGTCTTCCCCTGCGGTGTCACATAGATCACACGCCGCGCCCGTTCCTGCCCAATCCGATCGGCTACGGATCGGTAGGCATCATAAACAGGCTGCGCCTGCATCAGCATTCCTGCGCCGCCCCCGTAGGTGTAGTCGTCCACTTTGCCGTGTTTATCCAGAGTGTAATCCCTGATGTTGACCGCCTCTATGGAAATGCAGCCTCTCTGTACCGCCTTTCCGATAATGCTGGTGTTCAGTCCCTGCATTACCATCTCCGGAAACAGGGTCAGAATATGGAAATTCATTTTCTCTCCTCCCACCGTTTCCCTTAATTACAGCAAACCGTCCATAATATGCACGGTAATTGTTTTCTGTTCCATGTCAACTGCTTTCACACAGTCTTTAATTGCCGGAAGCAGCGCCTCCGTGCCGTCCTCCCTGCTCACCACGTAGACGTCGTTCGCTCCCGTCGCCAGAACATCTTTCAACGTGCCGAAGGTTTCTCCCTCCTCCGTCACCACCAAAGAACCGATCAGGTCGGCCACAAAATATTCGTCCTTCTCTAATTGGACCGCCTTGTCGCGTGTGACCAGCAGCTTTCCCTGTTTGTATTTTTCCACGTCATTGATGGAATCATATCCCTTAAATTTTAGTATTACGAACTGCTTAAAAAACTTGACCCCCTCAATCTCCATGGGAAGCCGTTCTCTCCCGATGTCAAGGGTTACTTCCTTCAACTTTTTAAAGCGGTTTGCATCATCCGTGGTGGGAAACACCTTTACTTCTCCCCGGATGCCATGTGTCTGGGTGATCACTCCCACCTGTAACTCATCGTTTCTATCTGTTTTCACAATCAATAACTCCTTTTACCATATCCAGATAAGCGGATACGAAATGTCGCGCACTTCTGACCCTGCTGACTGCGCAAAAAAGCCTCACAGGAGAATCCGTGAGGCTAATCCGTCAGATGATCTCTACATCCACTCTTTTATTGTCCTTGGATGACGCTGCCTTGACAACAGAGCGGATTGCTTTCGCAATACGTCCCTGTTTGCCGATAACCTTACCCATGTCGGAGGGAGCCACGTGGAGCTCCACGGTAATATTCTTACCATCTTCCTTCTGCGTCACCACAACTTCGTCAGGGTTTTCAACAAGAGCTTTTGCGATCACTTCAACCAATTCTTTCATAGTCCACCTCCAAAAGCGACCTGAAACCCTCTTACTTTGTCACGCCTACTGTCTTGAAGATACGGCTTACAATCTCTGTGGGCTGTGCGCCGTTAGCGAGCCACTTCTTCGCTTCCTCCTCGTTTACCTTGTAGGTGCTGGGATCGGTATTGGGATCGTATGTGCCGATCTCCGCAATACATCTGCCATCTCTGGGGGATCTGGAATCCGCCACTACAATCCTGTAAAAAGGATGCTTCTTCTGTCCCATTCTTCTTAATCTGATCTTAACTGCCATTTTTCTTTGCCTCCTGTAAAAAAATTGATAAAATAATTTATTTTGAAACCCTAAAATGGGAATTTCATACCGCCCATGCCGCCGAACAGGCCGCGGCCCTTCTTGCCGCCCATCATGCCGGGAATCTGTTTCATCATTTTCTGCGACTGTTCAAACTGCTTGATAAACCGATTGACCAATGCAATATCCACCCCGGCGCCTTTCGCAATGCGTCCCTTTCTGCTGGGATTTAAAAGTTTCGGATTCTGCCGTTCCTCGGGCGTCATGCTTAAGACAATGGCTTCCATACGGGCAAGCTGCTTTTCATCCACCGCCGCTTCGATGTCCGCCATCTGTTTGCCCATACCGGGCATCATACTTAAGATTCCTGAAAGCCCGCCCATGTTCCGCATCTGTTTCATGCTTTCGAGATAATCCTCGAAATCGAATTTGCCCTTCTTGAGACGGGCCGCCATCTCTTTTTCCTTGTCTTCGTCTATGTCAAGATTCTGCTGTGCCTTCTCAATCAATGTGAGCACATCGCCCATTCCCAGAATCCGGTTGGCCATACGATCCGGATAAAACTGCTCCAGATCAGAAAGTTTCTCTCCCATACCGATATAGAGAATCGGCTTTCCTGTCACCGCCTTGATGGAAAGAGCCGCACCGCCTCTGGAATCGCCGTCCATCTTGGACAGGATCACACCGTCCACGCCGACCTTCTCATCAAAATCCTTAGCCACATTAACGGCATCCTGACCTGTCATGGCGTCCACCACCAAAAGCGTCTGGTGCACCTCCAGGCTGTTCTTGATCTCAATCAGTTCAGCCATCATCTCTTCATCTATATGCAGACGGCCCGCCGTATCCAGAATCACGACATTGTGGCCGTTCTTTCTGGCATGTTCCAAAGCCGCCGCCGCAATGTTTGCCGGTTTGTGGTTCTCCCCCATGGAAAACACATCGACCTGCTGCTTCTCCCCGTTGATCTGCAGCTGTTTGACCGCCGCCGGACGGTAGACGTCACATGCCACCAGCAGGGGCTTTTTTCCCTTCAACTTAAGTTTCCCCGCAATCTTCGCCGTGGTGGTGGTTTTACCTGCACCCTGCAGGCCGCACATCATGATCACCGTGATGGACTTGCCCGGCTGCATCTCGATCTCCGTGGTCTCGGAGCCCATCAGCGCGACCATCTCCTCGTTAACAATCTTGATCACCATCTGGCCGGGATTTAAACCGTTCAGCACATCGGAACCGACAG
This sequence comes from uncultured Lachnospiraceae bacterium, assembly GCA_947037115.1. Taxonomy (GTDB): domain Bacteria; phylum Bacillota; class Clostridia; order Lachnospirales; family Lachnospiraceae; genus UBA3282. Next base: position 1,963 of record CAMQTN010000146.1, on the reverse strand, counting down.
CACGCCCCTCCACCGACTTGACAAACTGCTTGACGACCTTAAAGTTTACGTCAGCCTCCAAAAGCGCCATCTTAACCTCTTTCAGAGCGATCCTGACATCTTCCTCCGTGAGCCGTCCCTTGCTTCTCAGGTTCTTAAACACATTCTGCAATTTATCTGTCAGACTCTCAAACGCCATTCTGTCCTACGCCTTTCTGCGCCTATAATTCCTGCATAATCTGATCAGACAGTTCTCTGATCTGCAATCCGTAAAGTTTCTGGTCTTTCAGCTCTCCGTTCTCAAACCTGACGGACAGCTCGTTGATCTTTGAGATCTTCTCTTTGATGTTCGCGAATCTGGCGACCAGCTTAAGCTTCTGCTCATATCCCAAAAGCGTCTTATCACAGCGTTTTACAATATCATGAACCGCCTGCCTGCTCACCCCTTCCGCCTCGGCAATCTCTCCGAGAGAAAGGTTTTCATACACGACGCTCTCATAGATTTCCTGCTGGTGCCTTGTCAGCAGTTCCCCATAGAAGTCATACAATAAACCCTGTTCCACGATCTTTTCCATGTTCTGCCTCTGCCGACTTTCTTTATCGGAAATCCAGCCGACTGTTGCATTTTACACTAAAGGGGAATGTGTGTCAAGTGTTTTTTCTTGACACATTTGTTTGTGTTACTCCACTATCAATTATTTGTTAAATTTCTATATTTACACCAATATACATTTCTGATATAATTTTAGTACATTGGAGAAGATATGTCTATAATTCACTTCTCTCAACAAAACACCTATCAGGAAAGTGAGTATTCGAATGCCAGAAGATAGTAAAGTCAGCAAAGCTCAACAAAAAGCTGTTAATAAATATGTCAAAAATAACTATGACCGAATCAACGTAACTTTCCCTAAAGGCCAAAAGGAAAAATTGAGGGAACACGCAAAAAAACGAGATGAAAGTGTTAATGCTTTTATTATCCGCTCTGTATCAGAAACTATGGAACGCGACAACCAAAACGGATGGCCGCATTAAACCCGAACACAATAACTACGAAAGGAAGTGATATCATGGCACTTGCACAAGAAAAAATCTATACCCTTGATGATATTTATGCTTTACCAGATGGAGAGCGTGCCGAGTTGATTGACGGCCAGATCTATTACATGGCTCCACCAAGTCGTACACATCAAACAATTGCCCGGGAACTTTTCTCCTCCATTAATTCATACATTAAGTCAAATGACAGATCCTGCGAACCATTTTTTGCTCCATTTGCCGTATTCTTAAATGAAAACGATAAAAATTATGTAGAGCCGGATATCTGCGTAATATGCGACACCAATAAACTCAATGACAAAGGATGTGTCGGTGCACCTGATTGGATTATTGAAATCGTTTCGCCAAGCAGCCGCCCAATGGATTATTACAAGAAACTGTTCAAATATCGGACTGCAGATGTTCGTGAATACTGGATCGTAGACCATGAAAGAAATCTTGTCACTGTCTATGATTTTCAAAACGACAGTGCCGCTAATTATACTTTTGCTGATAATATACCTGTTAGCATCTATCCGGGATTTTTTATTAACCTTTCCTCGTTGAATATATAATCTGTTTTCCTGGCGCCCTGCTGCCGGATATACTATATTAAAGACAGAAAAAGGGAAGCCATAGAAGCTGCTACCCTCAATAAGTGTTTAGCATTAACCTTTTAAAAGGCCAAGCCATCACTATTGCAGTAGTAACGGCTATTTTTGCTTTCCTTGAAAACTGTGTAACACAATCCAGTAAGGACAGCAGTGAATATTCCAGTCTACATTAAGTCAGAATATGTAAACATGATGCAGTACCAATACCTCTTTCTTCCATAATCCCATATCTTATTTAAGAACTTGCACCATCTTTATACGTTATCTGACCCTTACTTAATCACCAACCCCCACTTCAAGTGGGGGTTTGAAAAACGCCCCCAAGGGCTCTG